>NZ_JBHURV010000044.1:24500-76551 GCF_042673865.1 Streptomyces sp. NPDC056987 | reverse complement strand
GGCACGAGTTCTCCGCCGGCGCGGCCGCCCCTCCTCGACGGGGTACCGCTCGGTGTCACCCCCGAGGAGCACCGGGCCGCTGCACGTACAGGCGGTGGCCCTTCGGTCCGGTCCATTCCAGCCGTACGACACCGGGCACCGCGGCGTCCGCGAGACGCGACGGGTCGGACCAGTAGCCGAAGTTGGGGTTACGGAAGAAGGTCCCCCAGAGCTGCCCGGCGCTGTCCACGAAGAAGTTGTTGTGGCCCGCGCCGACCCCCGCGGTCCACCGCTCGGAGTACGGTCCCTCGAAGCGGTCCGCGACGGCGACGACCGCGTCGTACTGGTACTGCGTCCGGCCGCTGCCGGGCGGGACGTAGGCGTGTCTCGGGCTGCCGTCGGGATCGATCGAGGTCCGGTCCCACGCGGCGTGCAGGAGGTAGTACTTGCCGCCGTGCTTGAAGACGTACGCGCCTTCGAGATACGGCTCGGGAGAGTACGGCGTCTGCCGGAACCTGGGGAGGTTCGTCGTGGTGACGATGTCCTCCAGGTCGTCCCGGAACTTCGCGTACAGGTCGTTGTGGAGTACGAGCCAGGCGTCGTCGCCCTCGGAGTAGAAACTGCCGTCGATGTGGTGGTAGGCGCCGGGCTCGATGAACGCCGGGCCTCCGGTGACGGGATCGCCGAACGGCTTGTCGAGGTTGCCCTCGACGAGCCGGTACGGGCCCTCCACCCCGCCCTCGCTCACCAGCATGAACGAGCCGACCTTCCGGGAGTGGTCACCCATGCACGCGACCATGTACCACGTGCCGCGGAAGTAGTGCAGCTCCGGCGCCCATGCCTGGCCGCGCTTGCCGAACTGCTCGTCGTACCAGTACTCCTGCCAGGGGGCGACCACCGTGCGGCCCGGCCGGTTCTCGCCCACGAACTCGGGCGACCACACCTTGCCCTTCTCCGCGCGGGGCCGGATGCCGGTCGTGTCGGCCAGCTTCCACGGCCCGCGCAGGGACCGGGACACCCACACGAAGATGCCGTCGTTCCACGGGCCGGCCGCTTCGAGCCCGGGTACCCGGGTGGTACCGGTGGCCACGTACAGCGGACGGCCGTCGACGACGAAGCAGTTGACGTAGGTGTCCCGCATCCAGACCTGGCCACGCGCCCTGTCCCGGGGGCGCGGTTCGAGCGGGAGGACGAAGGAGTTGTCCTCCCGCGGCCACAACTCCGGCCGGGCGTCCGCGCGGCCGTACGGCGCGGGAGCGGGCCAGTTCTCCGGGTACCGCCCGCCCTGCGCGGCCCGCGGGACGGCGGGCCGCGCGGGTCCGTCGGCCCGCGCGGTGGCCGCGGGCAGTGCCGCCGTCACCGCGAGGGATCCGGCGGCACCGGCCAGCAAGGACCGCCGGCCGACGTGCGGTCCGTTCTCGGAACTGATCATCAGTCACGTCCCTCTCCGTCGTCCAGGACGCCGGTGCGCGGCCGGAGAGCCGTCCCGGGGTGGCATTCCGTACAGCATGCGAAGGCCCGCGGATTTTCGTCAACACTGCGGAAAATTAATCCGGAACCCCCGTGGCGCGCTCTCCCGCGACGGCCGCCGGGGCCCCTGCCCGGGTCAGTGGACCGGCGCGCCGGGACCCAGCGGCAGCCCCAGGGCGTACCAGAGCGCGAACAGCGCGGTCCAGGCGACCATCATCGCCAGCGCGGCCGGAAGCGTGAACGACACCAGGGTGCCGATGCCCGCCTTCTTCCGGTACGTCTGGAGGTAGCCGACGGTGAGCACGAAGGTCGCGCTCATCGGGGTGATGGAGTTGGTACAGGAGTCCGCGATCCGGTAGACCGCCATCACCGTCGCCGGAGAGGCGCCGATGAGCATGGTCATGGGGATGATCACGGGCGCCAGCAGTGCCCACAGCGCGGTTCCGCTGGTGATGAGCAGGTTCAGCACGGCGATGCCCGCGATGAGCAGCATGAGGACGACGAAGACCGGGGCGTCCAGCCCCCGCAGGACCTCCGCTCCCCGTACCGCGACGACGGTGCTGATGGAGGTCCACTGGAACAGGGCCAGGAACTGCGAGACCGCGAAGAAGAGCACGAGGAGCGGCGCGACCGACTTGATGCCGTCCGCCATGAAGTTCGGCAGATCGGACGAGTGGGTGAGCCGGCCGGTCCGGTACGCGTAGGTGGCTCCGACGACCAGGAAGAACAGGCTCAGCACGAGGGCGATGCTGTTGAACAGGGTGGAGTCGAGGATGGCGCCGTGCTCGCCGCGGAGCGGGGAGCCGGCCGGGATCATCCCGACGACCAGCAGCCCCAGGAAGAGCACGGCGACAACGCCGGTCGACCGCAGCGCGCGGAGTTCGGTCTCCTCGGGAACGGCACCGGTCCGGGCTCCGGTGGTCGGGCCGGCGGCGTCGCTGTCCGGGACGAGTTCGTGCTCACGCCTGGCGAGGATCTTCTCCGTGACCACGGTGAGCACGATCGCGAGGACGACCGCGGAGACGGTGGTGAAGTAGGTGTTGTCGGTGGGCCGGACGACCGTGTCCGGGTCGACGATCCCCGCCGCCTCGGTGGCGATCTTGGCGAAGATGACATCGCCGGGCGCGATGAACGGGTTGGCGTCCCCGGCGGCGTTGATCGACAGGAAGCCCACGATCATGCCCAGCATGGGGGATCGGCCGACCGCCTTGAAGACCATCGCCGCCAGCGGTATGAGGATGACGTAGGCGCTGTAGGAGAGGAATTTCGACAGCGCGCCGGCCAGGCAGACCGTGAACACGGCGTACCCGGGGCTCACCCGGCCCAGGGCGTGCCGGGCCAGCGACTCCAGCATGCCGGAGCGGTCGGCGACGGCGAGGCCGAGCATGATGATCATCATGGTGCCCAGCGGGCCGAAGGTCAGGAAGGACTCCTCGGCGCCGAGGATCAGCTCACGGATCGCGTCGACCGACAGCGCGTTCCTGACGGGGGACGGATCGCCGGTCGCGGGGTCCAGGACCGAGACGCCGGCCGCGGCCAGGATCGCGCTGGCGACGGCGACGACCCCGAACAGGATCGAGAACAGCCAGAACGGGTGGGGCAGCTTGTTGCCCACTCGTTCGATTCTGTCCAGGAAGCGCGTGAGCCCTTCCGAGGTGTGCGTGGGATCGGGCGTGGTGATCATTTTTCTGGTTCCTTTACCGGAGGGTCGCGCTCACAGATCGATGCGGAGGGTGCCTTGACCCTGGTCGAGGAGGATTTCGGTACCGTACGCCCGCGACAGCCCGCGGAGTCGGCCGAGGATACGGGCCCCGGCGGCGGCGTCCGCGACCCGCGGTGTTCCCCGGTCGGAGTGGTGCGGTGTGTCGAAGGTGAGCGTCAGGGGGAGAAGGGCGATGTCGAGCACACCGTCCCGGGTGAAGGCGAGGGTGACGGCGACGCTCTCGTACCAGACCGGACCGGCGAAGGGTCCCTTGATCCGTTTCTGTTCGAGCATCTCGCCCGGTGTGTGCCGGGAGGGGTCCAGGCCGGTGCGCCGCCAGGCCTCGCGCGTCAGCGGGAACTGGCGGTTCTGCAGGAAGACGAAGTTCCCGAGCGAGTAGAAGATCGGCCGGTTCCGGTACACCTCGATGCCCCGGAGCTGGTGCGGGCCGTGGCCGAGGACGACATCGGCGCCCTCGTCGACGGCGGCGTGCGCGAGATCGTGCAGGAAGGGCGGCGGCTCGGTGCTGTAGTTGCCGGGCTCGTGGGTGTGGAGGGCGACCACGGCGAGGTCGGCGCTCTGCTTGGCCTGTCGCACACCGGTGCGCAGCGCGGCGATGTCCTCGTCCTCGACCTGCCAGTGCGGTCCGGCCCGGCCTCCGGTGCGGTCGGTGGAGACGAACGCGGTCCCGCCGAGGGTCACGGAGCCGTCCCGCGCGTCGGCCTTGCGCGCCAGGTGGTGGAGGGAGGCGGGCGGAAGGCCGTCGCGGATCGCGGCCATGGCCCGGAGCTCGTCGGGGTGGACGGCGAACCACTTCCTCGTGCGCAGGCCGTTGATGCCGGGGCGGCCCGGCACCATCCCGAACGGGTCGCTGGCGAGCGACATGGCCTGGTAGCGGGTGGCCGCCGAGACCAGCGCGACCCGCCCCCGGCGGGTGGAGAGGTAGCGCGGGGCCCGTGCGGCGGTGAGCGATGCGCCGGCGCCGGCGTGGACGAGTCCGGCCGCGTCGAGGACGGCGCTGGTGGAGCGCAGCCCGGCCACCCCCCAGTCGGTGGCGTGGTTGTTGGCCCGCGACACCATGTCGATGCCCATGGCGCGCAGATCGGCACCGCTGCGGACCGAGGTGACCAGCCACGATCCCCCGGGCTCGGCCTCCGGCCACCCGTCGAAGCGGTCGAAGTCGATCGCGGTCGTCTCGAAGTTCCCGATGGTGGCGTCGGCGCCGCGCAGGGTGTCGAGGAGCCGGGGTGCGGTCGCTTCGAGGCGGGGGGTCAGGACGTCGTCGTCGAGGACGAGGTCACCGACGGCGGCGAGGGTGATTTCCGTACGGTCGTTCACGCCGGCTCCTCCGTGAGCACGTGCAGGGTGACTGTGGAGCGTCCGTCGACGTACACCCGGTTCGTGGCGACGACCCGGCGCCGGTCGGTGGTCTCGGGGGCGCCGGTGCCGGAGTTGACGTCGAAGCGGGGGAAGTTGCTGGAGCTGATGTCGACCCGGATCCGGTGGCCGCGGGCGAAGAGGTTGGCCGTGTCGGGGGCGTGGACCGTCACGTCGTAGAGGCGTCCCGGTTCCAGCGGCGACGGCGACTCGAACGAGTCCCGGTACCGGCAGCGCAGGATGCCGTCGGTCAGGTTCATGGCGAAGCCGGCCGGGTAGTCGGCGCTCGGCGGGTGTACGTCGATCAGCTTGACCGTGAAGTCGGTGTCGACGGCGGTCGAGGAGACCGTGAGCCGGGCGACGACGGGGCCCGCCACGACGACGTCCCGTTCCAGCGGAGCGGTCTGGAAGGTGAGGACGTCGGGCCGGGAGGCGAGCGGCAGCCGCGACCCCGTCAGGGAGTAGGTCCGGTCGTCGGGTCGCTGGTCGAAGGCCCCGCCCGCCATCACGGGCTCGCCGGACGTCACCTGCCCGCCGATCGTCGGGACCGGGTCGCGGGGATCGTGGTCGTACTCCAGGTACCCGGCGAGCGCCCCCGGCTCCGGGGTGAGCCCCCCGGGCTCCGTGGTGAGCCCCCCGTCGGCGGTGAGACGGAACTCCGCGGTGTGCGCGTGCTCCGGCGGCCAGGTGGAGCCGGCCAGCCAGCGTCCGCCGTGGTCGAGCCGCCCCTCGGCGGTGCGCCTGCCCGATCCGCCGCCCATCCGGAAGTAGCGGACCGCCGGGTCCCGCGGCGGCGCGGAGGACAGCCGCGCGTCGAACCAGTCCGCCCTGAACTCGGCGTAGTCCGCCGCCAGGTTGCCGTCCAGGGGCGCCTCGGGGCCGAAATCGACGTCCCCCGCGTAGGAGACACTGCGCCGGCCGTGGGTCCACGGTCCGAGGACCAGATACGCCGGGCTGGTCTTGCGGGCGCCGAGTTCGTGGAAGTTCTCGACCGCGGTCCGGATGTACGGGTCGTACCAGCTGGAGATGTGCAGGCTCGGCACATCGGGGAACTGGTCGAAACGCCCCCGGCCGTAGATGCCGAGCTGCTGCCAGTACGGCCCGAACCGGCCGTGCTCCCACTGCTCGAACAGGTAGTCCTCGTACTCGGGCGCGTGCCGCAGCGGCGAGTGCCCCCGCCGCCAGGGCAGATGCCGGAACCACTCCTCGATCGACTCGCTCGCCAGCGCGGCTCCCCGCACCGGGTCGCCCAGTGTCGCCGCGCTGGTCCTGGCCCTGGCGAAGGCCCACGTCGCCTGCTTGAGCTCGAAGGCCCCGCCCAGCCGGACCCCGGTCTCGTAGGCGCTGGCGAAGCCGCCGGAGTCGAGGAACATCGCCGAGAGGGACGGCGTGCCCAGCGAGGCGAGCGCGCTCTGCGCGTGGGCCGCGTAGGAGACCCCCATCGTGGCCACCCGCCCGTCGCACCACGGTTGCGCCGCGATCCACTCGACGGTGTCGTATCCGTCCTCGGCCTCGTTGAGGTACTTGACGAACGTGCCGCCGGAGTCACCACGGCCGCGGCAGTCCTGCCGGACCACGTGGTAGCCGCGTTCGACGAAGCGCCGGCACACCGCCTCCGGCGGGGGCGGGTTCCAGGATTCGAAGGCGCCGTCCGAGCCGCGTGCCGTGCGCCGGCCGTAGGGCGTGCGCTCCAGCAGTACCGGCCGCGGGCCCGGGTCCGGCCCGGCCGCGTAGACATCCGCGGCAAGTGCGGCTCCATCGCGCATCGGCACCTGGACCACCCGGCGCCATCCGGATCCTGGCTCCGGGACCGCCTGCCAGCCGTCGTCCCTGCCCGGGCTCTCGACCACGTCCGCTCCTCGCGTCGTTGTGTTCACCGATGAGCCGGGACTGTAGGTCGCGTTCGCCGTGGTGAGCGCGATCGTTACCGCGAGGACGACAACTGTTGACTACAGTCGTCGGATGCCAGTGCTGCTCGACCTCAGGGGCGCGAAGAGCTCGGACGTGACGATCGGAACGTCACCGATCTCCGAGCTCCAGGCCTGCCTGCACTCGCTGGCCGAACCCGACCACCACCTCGACTCCCAGTCGTGGCTGATGAAGACCGACGCGTCGCTGCCGCGGGAACTGCGGCACCGGCTGACGCGGTTCGCGCCGCTCTGGGCACGTCGCCGCTGCCGTCTCCTGCTGCCGCTCAGTCCTCCGCTCGACGTGGCGGTGGAGACGGAGATCGACCGCGTCGCGCACCTCCCCGAGCAGGCATTTGTCGAGGCCGCCGCCTACGCGATCCAAGGCGGGTCCTTCGATCCCAGGGGAGCGGTCACGCGGCCGGACGAATTCATCGCGGCGTGCGAGGCGCGCTCGTTCTCCCGCGGCGAGCTGGCACGGTCGTTGACCGACGATCCGGAGGCATTCCGCGGAATTCTCGTCCGGACGCTGGAGGACTCCGTGGAGGAGTTCTTCGCGAAGGAATGGGAGCGTATTCAGGCCCGGCTGCGGGACGAGGCCGACCAGACGCGTTCCCGTTTGCACGGGCTGCCGCTCGCGGAGCTGATCTCCTCGGTGAGCCCGGCGGCGCGGCCGGTGCAGGACGGCAGAGGGGTGCGCTTCGACAAGCTGCAGAACCTGACCGTCCCGCTCCGCGGGAACCATATTTTCCTCGTCCCGAGCATTCACGGCCGCCCGCACCTCATCGTCCGGGGCGAACCGGGATTCCCGGTGGTGGTGAATTATCCGGTGGCCTGGCGTGGCCAGCCCCCGTCCATCGACGAGGTACGCCGACGGCTGACGGTCCTTTCCGACCCGGCGCGCCTGAACCTGTGCCGTCACATGGTCAACGAGGCGATCACGACCTCGGATCTGGCCCGTCGCACGAATATGACGCGCCCACAGGTCTCCCGGCATCTCGCGCAACTCCGCTCCGCCGGGCTGCTGACCTCGGAGAGAAGCGGACGGTACGTCTATCACCGTGTCGATGTACAACACCTCATGCAGATCGGTGTGGAACTTCTCCGGGTGATAGTCCGGTAGAACAAGAGATGTGGATGAGGTACGGGATATCGGTTCGTCAGGGTGCCCACTGCGAGATCCCGCGCCATCCGCGGCGCGGGATCTCGCAGCCGGGTGAGGGACCGGATCAGCGGACCTCGGTGACCCGGTGCTCCTTCAGGGAGGCGCAGTTGGAGTTCTCCACCGAGACGTACACGTTGTTGATGCTGCCGCCCCAGCTCACGCAGTGGCCCTTGCCGTAGGCGTACACCGGCCCCGCGTACGACGTGTAGTTGCCGTCGTCCCCGGCCCACTCGTCGGTGTCCGGGACGTAGAGGTACGCGGACACGTACGTGGCCTTGCCCGGGTTGGCGCGGATGGTCGCGACGCAGTTCTTGCCGTTCGACGAGTTGTACGTGAGGTAGACGGTGCCCAGTGAGCCGATGGGCGCCGAGTTGACGGTCTTGTACGCGCTGCCGCAGACCCCCTGTGGTGTGACGTTGGGTGCGGCGGAGGCGGTCGTGGCGACCGCGGTCGTGGTGCCCAGAGCCAGTGCCGTTAACGCTCCGGCGACCGCGATGTTGCGCTTGATTCTCATATCTCCCCTTTGTGTCCCTGAGAGCGGGTTGCTCCTACTTGATGTGACCCGCGAGGGACACGGATGGTTGCACCGGATTCAGGGGGAGATGCTGGCTTCGGCCGCCCGGAAGCCGGGCGGGGTGCCGCTCCGCGCGCGGGGTGGGGCGGCACGGCACAGAGGGCTTCCCCGCGCGGTCCGGGGAAGCCCTCTCCGGCGTCGACGCCGTACAGCGTTTCCGCCGCCCTACCCCTTCGGCGCCTGCGAGATCCGCACCATGTTGCCCGAGGGGTCGCGGAACGCGCAGTCGCGGGGGCCCCAGGGCTGGTCCATGGGCTCCTGGAGCACCTCGGCACCGGAGGCGCGCACGTTCTCGAACGTCGCGTCGAGATCGTCGGCGCGGAAGACGGTCATGGGCAGGACACCCTTGGTGAGCAGTTCCTGCAAGGCGTCGCCGTCGGCCTGGGACCGGCCGGCGTGAGGTTCCGAGATCACGATCTCAAGGCCGGGCTGGACCGGGCTGCCGAGCGTGACCCAGCGGAATCCGCCGGAGGCGACGTCGTTGCGCACCTCAAGGCCGAGTGCGTCGCGGTAGAAGCCGAGCGCCTCGTCGGGATCGTTGACGGTGATGTGGCAGTACTGGAGTGCGATGGTCATGGCACCCACGCTAGGCGGCGGCCTCGCCGCCCGCTTCTCGAATCCTGCTCGGTGTGTTCCTGGCCGGCCGTGTGCACGCCTTCGCCACACACGGGGGCATCGCCGTCACCGCGTGATGCTCCCGGCCGCGGTAGGCGCTCGGGGTCTCCCCCACCAGTTCGGTGAAGCGCGAACTGAACGAGCCGAGCGAGGTACAGCCGACCGCCATGCATGCCCCGGTCACCGTGGCACCCGCCCGCAGCAGCGCCATCGCCCGCTCGACCCGGCGGGTCATGAGGTAGCTGTAAGGGGTCTCGCCGTAGGCCGCCCGGAACCGCCGCGAGAAGTGCGCCGGCGACATCAGCGCGTGGCGGGCCATCGTCGGTACGTCGAGCGGACGGGCGTATTCCCGGTCGATCAGATCCCGCGCCCGCCGCAGATGCGCCAGGTTGGCGAGATCGTGCGAGTCCATGCGGCGAGGCTACCACCGGGCCCGGACAGCGCCGCTGACCTGCGAGAACGTGCGGTGAACGCGCCGCGCCGCCGCCGCGCTACGCCTCCGCCACGACGGTCACGAGGTCCCGGCACACCACCCGCGGCCGGTCCGCCGCCACCTCCAGGATCCAGGTGCCCGCGGGGGCGGTCAGGCCTACGGTGAGGTCGCCCGTGCCGTCCGGGGTCAGGGTGACGGGGTCCCCGGCCGGCTGCCCGTCGCGCGTCAGGCGGGCCCGTACCGTACGCCCGGCGTCGCCCATACCGGGGACCGTGATCTCGAACGGCTCGCCCGCCACCGCGAAGTCCGGGGCCACCAGGCCGAACTCGTCGTCACCCGCGAGTGTGTCGCGCGCCTGCCTGCCGCGGCGGATGGCCACGAGCTGGTGGCCCACGGACTCCGCCCCCGCCATGGTGGCGTGGCGCTCGCCGCTCCACACCGCGTCGGAGAGCTCGTCCAGTGCCCACTTCGCGAACGCCGACTCCTCCGGCACGGTGCCGTCGCCGGTCCACTCCCGGGAGTTGTCCAGCCAGGTCGGGAACTCCAGCGTGCCGTCCGCCCCGACGACCACACCGTGCACCGTCGGATGGGCCCGGCCGCCGAGACAGTGCACCTTGTACGGGGACGGGGCGCCCGTCGCCCGGTTGCGTTCCCACGCGTCGGTGAACTCCTGGTGGAAGGCGAACGCGTCACGTACCAGCTCCGTCGGCAGATCGGGCACCGGGGTCGCGGTCAGCGGGCGCCATCCCGCCGCGCCGTCCGTCAGCGCCGCGTTGTACACGGGCAGCAGCTGGGCCACGGACGGGAAGGAGCGGGCGATGCCGGCGAGGGCGGGGTTCACGCGTGCGGCCCAGCGCAGCGCCTTGCGCTGCGGCAGCCCCTGGTCCTCCCCCGGGCCGATGCCGTTCCCGGTGAGGAAGCGGATCGCCTTCGCGGCTCCCCGGTGCGGGGTGCCGATGGTGACCAGCGAGCGGGCGATGTCCCGGCCGCCCAGGCACTCCAGATAGTGGCGGGCGATCAGGCCGCCCATGGAGTGGCACATGAGGACGACCTTGGGCGCGTCCTCATGTGCCCGCGGATAGTGGTCGGGGGCGCGCTCCCGCCACCACGCGAGGGCCCGCTCCACCCCGGCCTTGAGGCGGCGCGCGGTGAGCCGGTTGGACAGCCGCCAGTCGTAGGTGAAGGCCAGGTACTGCTCCGGGCGCAGACCGCCCCCCGGATGGTGGTCGGGGGCCCGGCCGAGCATCGCCCGGACATCGGGGTAGCCGAACTGCGCGAGGAGGCCGGGCATCGCGTCGGGCGCCTTCAGCAGTTCGTCGGCGGCCACCGCCCACGGCGCCTCCGGCTCGTTGTCCCCGATGCCGGGCGGAAATGCGAAACCGGCCACCGCCCTGGCGGGTCGTACGAGTTGCAGCGCGGCCTGTTTCGACTGGTGCCACACGTCCTTTCCGTCGCGGGTGAGGCGGCTGCCGAGAATGCCCGGCACGAAGACCACCAGATCGTGTTCCATCGCGGTTGTTCTCCTCCTGTCGGATGGGCGGTGCTGAGCGTGGCCGTCCCCGCGGCCGTCGGATGTCACCGGGCCCGGGGCGGGCGCGGCGCTCCCCTCACCAGCCGTTCGGGGAGCCGGATCTGGTCGCAGCGGCCGCGGCCCTGGAGGGCCAGGGTGATCCCGAGCCCGGTGTCGTGGACGGCGTCCGCCGCCGCCACCTCCAGGCCCCGGTACGGCACGGCCAGTTCGTCGCGCCAGGTCCCGTCCGCCACGTCCCGTACGGCCACGGTCCCTTCGCCGCCGAAGGCCAGCAGCAGCGGCCGCCGTGGCGGTCCCGCGAACGCCAGGGCCGTCGGTGTGCCGTGCGGACTCGGGGAGCTGTCCGTCGTCCAGTGCCCGTCCGCGCACCGGGCGAGGTGCACGTAATCTCCCCGGGCCCACGCGACCAGCGGGACGTACGCCCCGTCGAGGTGCCCGGTCCCGAGGACGGCGCCCGCGGGCCGTTCCACACCGGCCGCGCGCCGCCCGGCGGCGGCGAACCCGTCCGGGGTGCTCCGCCACAGGCTCAGGGAGTCACCGCAGTCAGCCAGCACCCAGGTGTGCTCCCCCGCCGTGCGGGCGCCCACTCCGCGTACCTTCACGTCGGCGGCCTCCACACCTCCGGTGCGGCCCCAGGTGCCTTCGGCCCGCGCGAACCGCTCCACCCGCCGGCCGACGGGCACGAAGAGCTCCGGGCCGCCGTCCGCGGCCACCAGGCCCAGCCCCGGCACCTGTTCGCCCCGGTTGCCGCCGAGGGTGAGGTGTCCGTCCCGCTCGTGGCCGGTCAGGTCCGCCGCGAGACGCCACAGGTGTACGCGCCGGCCGGACGCCGCCGCCAGCGTCCAGTGGTCCTCGCACCACAGGGCTGACACGGCCGTGACACGGTCGTCGTGGTCGAGTGCGAGGGCCGCGCCGGTGGCTCCGTCGCGGGCGTCCTGCCGGGTGACCCGTACGGTGCTCCCCCACACCCGGCTCAGCAGCGCCGGGGCGCCGCGCCCGGCCGCCGTGAGTCCGACGACGGGCCTCTGGTCGTGGTCGCGGCGCCGGGCCGCGCGGGCGTGGCCGGCCGCGGCGGGCACATCGAGCAGCCGTACCTCGTCCCCGTCGCCGACGGCGAGCCGCCCGGTGCGCAGCGGGTCGAAGGCGAGTCCGTTCCGCTGGCTCGACAGCTCGAAGGAGCGCTCGGAGGACGGGTCGGTGATCTCCAGCACCCGTACGGTGCTTCCCTCGTGCAGGGCGAGCAGGGGCCGTTCCCCGTGGTGGCCGAGGGCGATCTCCCGGGCCGCCGTCCGGACCGTGAGCCGGGAGGCGACGGTGGGCTCCGTGGTGTATCCCGGCGCGGAGAGCCTCCAGACCTCGGCGGTGTCCCCGTCGGCGACGGCGAGCCAGCCGTGCTCGTCGCCGTCGGGCAGCGCAGCGGCGTCGAACGCGGTCTGCCCGGCGGCGCGCAGGTCCCGGCCCCACCGCACCAGGGGCTGTTCGCCCGCGGGTTTGCCGTGCAGTTCGTGGAGGGTGACGGTCCTGGCCGCGGTGAGCAGGAAGCCGCGGTCCCGCAGACCGAGCAGCGCGACACGGGAGGCCCTGATGGGCAGGACGTCGCTACGGGCCTCCGCCGCCGGACCGCCGCCGGACGGCCAGCGCCACCCCCAGACGCAGTGGCCGTCGGCCACGACGGCCTGCACCGCGTCCCCGCACCGGGCCAGGGCGAGACTGTCGATCCGGCCGCCCCAGTGGTAGGTCCGCCGGGGTAACCGCTCGTCGCCGGACCACAGGTGGAGGGAGCGGCCGTCGTGGGCGAGCAGGAATCTCGCGGCCCGGGTGGCCGACTCCCGGACCTCGGTCAGGACGGCCCGGCGCCCGTGCCCCTCCTCGCCGGTTCTGACCGTACGGACGTAGCCGCCGGTGTCCGCGTGTCTGACGGCGATCTCCCCGCGGCCCGCGACGGCGACGGTGCCGCCGTCGGCCGCGGTCCAGCTCAGGGCCCGGGCGCCGCCGAGCGGCGCGGGCAGTGACAGTTCCAGCGGCTCGGGCGGCAGGTCGGTCCACACCTCGTCCCAGGGCTGGCCGGCGAACTCCGGGAGGTCGGCCAGCCCGCGGAAGATCTCCGGGTGGCTGACGAACGCCTCGGCCCGCAGCATCGCCCTGCGCTGCGCCGGTTCCGTACGGCGTTTGAACCGGGCGCCCACCCGCCGGTACAGCGCGGCGCCGTCGCAGGTCGCGGCGAGGGGCGCGGCGAGCGGCAGCATCACATCGGGTTCGGTGCGCACCAGGAAGCCCGGGTCGGCGAAGAGTTCCTCCAGCGGGTCGGTGTCCTCCTCGGGACCGCCGGTGTCCGTACGGGCCTGTGCCGCGTGCGCGCCGAGGTGGGCGAGGGTGTAGGCGTCGGCCCGGTCCCAGTCGCCGTACGCCGCGCCGTACAGTTCGTCGAAGACGCGGCGGTGCGCGGCGGCCGGGCTCAGCCGGGCGCGCGCCAGCAGGGCGGTCCCGTAGCCGGCGTGGTCGAGCCGGTGGGCGACCGGTCTCCCGGGGCGGTGTTCGGCCGTCACGAGGACGTCCTCGGTCTGCCGCAGCACCGTCTCCAGCGCGCGCGGCAGGATCTCCTTCGAGCGGGGCCGGCGCAGTGCGTTGGCCATCCGCAGCCAGAGGCCGCGGTCCGCCAGACCGACACCCTGGACGAGCGCGAGCGGCAGCAGCAGTTCGGCGGCGCGGCCGCGGCCGTTCGGGTCGAGGACGTCCAGCTCGTCCTCCATGCGCGCCTGGAGTTCGCCGCCGCCCGTGTCGATGAACGCGTCCAGTCCACGGCCGGACAGCGGCTCGGTCCGGCGGGCGAGGGCGCGGGCGACCAGCCGGGCCACCAGGAACCGTCCGCCGCACCGCGCGGCCACCCGGGCGGCGGTGTCCCACCGCACCGCGTCGGCGTCCGGTCCGGCGTACGGCGAACCCTCTGCCGCGAGAAGCGTCTCCACCAGCGTGGCGATGTCGCTCTCGGTGTCCTTGTCGCGGTCGAGCGCGAGGTCGGGGGCGGAGCGGTCCAGGGCGTCGACGAGGGACTCCTTCGACGCCCCGTCCACCACCTGTCTCGGCTGCGGGCGCGTACCCACCACCAACTTCACCCCCGGGCAGTGCGAGAGGGGGTTGAGGAGTCTGCGCGCGATCTCGTGCGCCTGTCCGGGCATGGCCTCGTCCAGGCTGTCCACGACCAGGTTCAGGCCGCCCACCCGCCGGACCAGTTCGCGCACCTGGCGCACACACTGCTCCGGTGTGCTCCCGTCCGGCCCGGGTGGCACCGCGCCCAGCGGGACCAATACCTCCAGCAGCGAGCGGGCCAGTGAGTGCGGGGACTCGCCCTGGCAGGCGAGCGCGGCGTGGACCGAGCCGGCCCTGGGCCGGGTCTGCGGGGGCGGCGGTGGCCGCAGTCCTTCGCGGATCCTGGGTACGGAGAGCAGGGCCAGCCGGGCCAGCAGCGCGGTCTTGCCGGTGCCCGCCGGTCCGGTGACGACGAGCATGCCGCGGGTCCCCGACTCCAGCCAGGTGACGAGCCGGCTCAGCGGTCGCACCCGTCCGGTGAACCGGTGTGCCGGGGAGCCTCCGGCGACCGGCCCGAAGTGGTCGGCCCGCAGCCACGGTTCGTGGTCCGGCGGCTGTACGGCCGTCCGGAACACCACGTCCTTCTCCTCGAAGTGCGGGTTGTGGAGGAACCGGATGTCCAGGGAGCGGACCTCGACGGCCCTCGGCCGCAGCTCCGGGTCGTCGAGACCGGAGGCCGCGGCGCGCCGGTCGATGGCCTCCAGCAGATGGGGCACGGGGAGGTAGAGCGCGGTGGGGTCGAAGGGCCTTACCATTCCCTCCAGTTGGAGGTTCCGGTCGGCGAGGACCTCGTCGAGCCAGTCCACCCAGCGGCCTTCCTCCATGGTGCGCTCCCGGCCGGCGGTGGCGGCGATGACGAGGCCGCGTCCGGCGCCCATGGGGCCGGGGGCGCCGGAGTCCCGCCGCCGGTGCTGGTGCTGCTGTTCGTGGTGTGCCTCGACGAAGAGGCGGCTCCCGGCGAGCGGGCTCTGCGACTGGCAGGCGTCGATGACGAGCAGGAGGTCGGTGTCCTGTTCGGCCGCGCATTTCTGGAGCAGTTCGGTGAAGGGTACGGCGCGGTAGACGTCGGGTTCCGGTCCGTCCGGGTAACTGTCGCCGCAGCCGAGGACGTAGCCGTGCCGCCCGGCGTCGTGTCCGTGGCCTGTCCAGTAGAGGATCTTCCGGGTGGCCGCGTGGTCGAGGAAGCGCCGGATCCCCTCCATGACGTCCTGCCGGGTGCCGGTTCCCTCCAGCCTCATGTCATGGGCGAAGCCGAGCCGTTTGCACGCGGCCGTGAACCTGCCCCGGGCGTCCTCGACATGCCTGCGGTCGAGCGCGCCGCCCCGGACTCCGTACGTCCCCAGGGCGACGGTGCCCACCAGCCCGGAATCCCGGAGCTCTTCACGCTTGAGATAAACAGACATCGCCGTGTCCCTCCCGTCCCTATGATGGACCGACAGGCGTGACGTACGTCACCATATTTGCCGATCAGTGTGTCAGAAGGACGGGTTGATGACTCTGAGGGACCGCTTCACCGTGGTCGGCCGCCCGACCGACTGCCATGTCTTCGAAGGGGACGGAACGCGGCCGATCTCCGAGGAGAACATGCGGGTGAGGTATGTGCCGGAGCGGGTCCGCTTCCCGGAGGACGTCGGCCGCTGGCGGCGGGAGATCGAGGAGGAGCAGGCCCGCAAGGAGGCCGCCGGGGAGCCGCATCTGTGGAACAACCCGCGCTTCGCCGTGGAACGTCTCGCCATCGCGCGCACCGACATCGCCGAGGACCCGGTCGCGACACTGACGCTGCGCGACGCCGACTACTACGACTTCCTGACGACGTCCGTCAACCTGGAGCGGGCGCGGGAGGACGGGCAGACCCTGCGCGAGCAGTACATCGACGGCCGGGATCCGCTCGGCGCGCCGGCGTTCATGTTCTGCAGCTTCGGTGTGAACGTCGCGGTGGAGACGGGCCGGGACCACAAGATGCTGTTCTCCCACCGCAGTTCCCGGGTGGCGGGGCCCAACAGCTCCAAGTGGAACTCGTCCGCGAACGAGGGTCTCGCCCGCGATCACGATCTCTCGGCCGACGGCCGGGTCAATCTGCACGCCGTGGCCCGCCGGGCGCTGCGCGAGGAACTCGCCGTCCAGGGGTCGGACGCGGTCGACCTCGAACTCCTCGGCTTCGGCCTCGATGTGCGCAACAACCAGTGGGCGGCGTTCTTCCGGGCGGTCCTCACCGACCTCACGGAGGAGGATCTCCGCGCGCGGTGGAGCCGGGGCGTCGAGGACAAGTGGGAGCACGACGGCCACGCGTTCGTCCCGGCGGACCCGGCGAGCGTCCTGCGGTTCCTGCTGGACGAGCCGGCCGAGCGGTGGACCCCGTGCGCCCCGGCGCTCTTCTACCTCGCGCTGGTCCGCGCGGCGGTCCGCGCGCGCGACGGCAGCCCGGAGGGCCGGTTCGAGGTCGAGGCGATCGAGCGCCGGGTGGTACGGGAGCGGGAGGACGGCGCGTAGGGCCTCTCCCCCGTCGGGCCCGGCCGCGACCGCCGCGCCCCCCGGCGGGACCGTCAGGCCTCGTCGGCCGGAAGCGCGTACAGCCGTGGGAGGTTGACGACGATCGCCTCCTGGGTGCTGCGGGCGATGACCACCACGGCCTCCTCGGCGGGGTCGGGGTTCTCCTCCCGGTGGGGCACGAACGGGGGGACGAAGATGTAGTCACCCGGGGACGTGCGGAGCCGCACCTCCTCCGGCCGCGGACCCGAGTCGTCGAGGAAGACGAACTCGGGGTGTCCGCCGACGACGTAGATGGCGGTCTCGGACTCCCCGTGGTGATGGTCGGAGGAGGAGGTCGAGGGGGCGACATGGGTCTGGCCCATCCACAGCTTCTCGGAGCCCACCGTCCTTCCGCTGACGGCGGCGAACCTCCGCATGCCCGTGGTCTGCGCCGTGTCGCCGTCCAGGGCGTCGGCGCGGATGTGGTGCAGACGGGTGCCCAGGGGCGCCGCCGACCGCTCGGCGGAACCGTGGAGATGGGGGTGGAAACCTTCGCCGGGGGTGGTCAGCGGCTCGCTCATGGTGGGCGACGCTAGAGCCGCCGGGAAAAGGATGTCAAGAGGTGTCCATTACCTTTCACCTGCGGCAATGTTCCCGCAATGGAGAGAGGGAAGCGCGAGAGGCCCCCGTCCCGGGCATCTCGTCGGGCATGATGGGGATATGCATATCTCCGCGAAGGCGGACTACGCCGCGCGGGCCCTGCTGGAGCTCGCCCGCGAACCTGCCCGCCCGCTCACCTGCGAGGCCATCGCCTCCGCGCAGCAGATCCCGTTCCGGTTCCTGAAGTCCGTGGTGGGTGAACTGCGGAAAGCCGGTCTGGTGCGCAGTCAGCGCGGCTGCGAGGGCGGGTACTGGCTCGGCCGGCCCGCCGACGGGATCACACTCCTGGACGTGGTGCGCGCCGTGGACGGCGAGTTGCTCTCCCTGCGGGGCGAGCCGCTGGCCGGGCTCGACTACCCCGGCGCGGCCTCCGGGCTGCCCGGCGTCTGGCGCCAGGTCGAGACGGACGCCGCCGCACTGCTCGGCGGGACGACGGTCGCCGCGCTGCTGCCCGCCGCGGTGGGCGGGCACACCGGCCGGAAGGGAGCCGCGTGACGGCGCCGCCGGACCGGCCGGCGGTGGAGGTGGTGGAGTACACCGATCCGCTGTGCCCCTGGTCCTGGGGGGCCGAGCCGGTGTTCCGCCGGCTCCGGGCCGCGCTGGCCGGCCGGGCCCGCTGGCGCCGCGTGTACTGCGTCCTCTTCGACCACGACGACGATCCGGCGCCCGATCCGGCGGCGGAGACCGCCTGGTACGCGCGGTACATCGAGGACATCAGCGCTCACACGCACGCCCCGAGGGCGGCGCGTCTGAGCCGGGTGGCGGCGAGTTCGTGGCCGTCCTCACGGGTGGCGAAGGCCGCCGAACGGCAGGGCGCCGAGGCCGGCGCGCGCGTGCTGCGCCGGCTGCGGGAGACCGTGTTCGTCCTCGGGGAGCCGGCGGACACCCTCGCACTGGCGCTGGCGGCGGTACGGGGCGTGCCGGGCCTGGACGGGGAGCGGCTGGCCGCTGACGCGGCGTCGGACGCGGTGCTGGAGGAGGTGCGCGCCGACCGCGCGGAGGCGCGCCGGCCGGTGCGCGAGGTGCTGTCCGTACGCGGCGGGTCGCCGCACCCCGGGACCGCGAAGGAGACCCTCGACGGCGGGTTCCGTTACGCGCTGCCGACGCTGCTGGTCCGTACGGCGGCCGGGCACCGCGCCGTTCCCGGCTGGCGGACGTACGAGGAGTACGCCTCGGCCGTCGAGGAGTTGTGCCCGGGGCTGCCGCGGGCTCCCGTGACGCTGCCCGCGGCGGAGGCGCTGGCGCGGTACCGGAGCCTGACGGACCCCGAGCGCGGGCTGCTGACGCACGGCCCGTGGCCCGTGGCGGGGGCGGTCCGGGTGGCGACCGGAAACGGTCCGCTGTGGCTGCACGCCGACGAGGCCGCGGCGCACCCGGCCACCGGCGGCGGCGCGCCCGTCAGGCCGTGACACGTCTCTGATCTGCGGTCGGGCCCGTCCCGCCGAATGAGACACCAATTGGTGTCCATTGACACCGGCTGACGGATGGCCCCAGGATGTGCAGCATGCTCACGACGCACCCCGGCGTGGTGTGCCGCTACGTGGACCTGCGGCGCAC
Organism: Streptomyces sp. NPDC056987; assembly: GCF_042673865.1. Taxonomy (NCBI): domain Bacteria; kingdom Bacillati; phylum Actinomycetota; class Actinomycetes; order Kitasatosporales; family Streptomycetaceae; genus Streptomyces; species Streptomyces sp. NPDC056987. The sequence goes on along the minus strand of NZ_JBHURV010000044.1, from coordinate 58,025 downwards.
CTGTAGCGCTCTCTGTCGCTGACCGCCCGCCACCCACGGCTCACGGGCGCCTGACCGCTCCCGCCGGCACCGGTCCGCCTGCCGCACCGGCCACCGGACCACGGGCCGCTCGCGCCGCCCTTCCTCTTGTGTCGCGCCTCCGCTCCCCCGTACTCCCGTACTCCTGGTCCGCCGCGCACTTCCGTACTCCCGTACTCGCCCGCGCTCCCGGCCTCACCGTGCACCCGCCGACGTCTCATGCCCCGGGCGCGGCGCGCCCTCGTACGCGCCACGGCGTGCCCCGCCGGGCGCCGGACGGCGTCCGGTGCGGGGCCGGACCGCTGCCGCTCGCGCTCCCGCTCCCGCTCCCGTTCCTCTTCCTCGCACGCGGGCCGGAGCCTTCGAAGAAAGAATTGAGATGTCCGGACGACTCACACCCCGCCGCCCCGCCCGGGGCCTTCGCGCCGCGGCCCTGGGAACCGCCCTTGTCACGGTACTGATCCCTGCCCTCAGCGCCTGCGGCGGTGATGCCGCGTCGGCGAACGGCGGGGCCACGCTGAAGTGGACCTCCTCCTACTTCCCCTCGCACTGGGACCCGGTGGTCGGCGGCAGCGGCGCGCAGTTCCGCGAACTCGCCCTGGTGTACGCGTCGTTGACCCGTACCGACGAGACCGGCAAGGCCGTCCCCGATCTCGCGAAGAGCTGGGAGTACAACGACAAGGGCGACCGGATCACCTTCCACCTGCGCCCCGGGCTGACGTTCAGCGACGGTGAGCCCGTCGACGGCGCCGCGGTGAAGGCCGCGATCGAACGGGCGAAGAAGCAGCGGAACTCGGCGCTCTTCGGCGATCTGACGTCGATCCGTTCGGTGGAGGCCGACGGGCTCGACGCGGTGGTCCACCTCAGCCAGGTCGACCACCAGATCCCGCAGCTCCTCGGGCAGCGTGTGCTGCAGATCGCCAGCCCCAAGGCCGCGGCCTCCCCGGAGAAGCTGGACCGCGCCCCGGTCGGCGCCGGCCCGTTCACCATCGCGCAGCTCGTCCCCGGCACCAAGGCGGTGCTGAAGAAGAACCCGGACTACTGGGACGCGAAGAACATCCACATCGACAACGTCGAGCTGACCTCCGCCCCCGACGCGTCCACGGTGGTCTCCGGCCTGCGGACCGGCGTCTACAACTTCGCCGACATCGACCCGAGCCAGGCGCTGGCCGCCAAGAAGGCGGGCCTCGACGTCTTCGTCCAGCCGGGGTTCAACGCCTCGAACCTCAGCCTGAACGTCAACAAGGCACCGTTCGACAACGACAAGGTCGTCGACGCGGTCCGCCATGCGATCAACCGTCAGGAATTCGTCGACAAACTGACCTTCGGCTACGGCGAAGTGACCGACCAGCCGTTCCCGAAGGGGTACGTGGCCTACGACCCGCGGTCGGAGAACGCGTACGCCTATGACCCGGCTGCGTCGCGGAAACTCCTCGCCGAAGCGGGCTACCGGCCCGGCGAACTCAAGCTGAACCTCGTCATCCCGTCGGAGGATCCCCAGGCGGAGATCGTGCAGTCGCAGCTGGCGAAGGCCGGCATCACCGTCGACATCAAGATCGACAAGAACTGGGCCACCCCGTTCTTCGCCAAGGACCTGACGTTCTCGCTCTATTCGACCACCGGTCGCGACTCCGCCGCCCAGACCCTCACCGCGCACTTCGGCCCGGACGGCCCGCTCAACCTCAGCTCGCCCTACGAGCCTCCGGGCTTCGAGGCGGCCGTCGCCAAGGTCCGCCGCACCCCGCTCGATTCGCCGGAGTACGCGGAGGTCCTGCGGGCGGCCACCCGGGCCGGGCTGGAGAGCCGGGCGCTGGTCTTCACGTACTCCCAGCCGAACCTCATCGCCAAGAACAGGTCGGTCTCGGACCTGCCGAAGAACCCCGCCCACATCGACTGGACCGGTGTGACCATCTCCGGCGGCAGCTGACCCGCCGTCCGCCACGGAGCCACCACAGTCCACCACAGAGAGGAGGTACATCATGACGACAGCAGAGGCCGAGGCCACGCCCGTCCCCCGGCGCGGGCTCGCGGCGGCGGCGTACGGCCCCAGGGCCCGGCAGGTGCTGGGCCGTGTCCTGGTCACGCTCGCCCGGTCGGTCGCGATCTTCGTGCCGGTCTTCCTGGTCGCGACGTTCGTGACGTTCGCGCTGCGGTCGCTGAGCGGGCTCAGCCCGGCGCGGATCCAGCTGGGCGAGGAGGCGACACCCGAGGCGATCGCCAGGGTCGAGGCCCAGTGGGGTCTCGACCGGCCCTTCCTGACGCAGTACGGGGACTGGTTCACCGGTGTCCTGCACGGACAGCTCGGTACCAGCTGGACCAACGGGGCCGACATCTCCACCCTCATCGGCCTCGGCCTGGGGGTGAGTCTGTCGGTGGCGGCCTTCGCGCTGCTCATCGGTGTGGTCGTGGGTTTCGCCCTCGGCACGGTCGCGGCGCTGCGGCGCACCACCTGGGTCGACCGCGCCGTCACCGGCTTCGTCACGGTGATCTCGGTGATGCCGGCCTTCGTCGTCGGCATCGTGCTGGTCGCCGTCTTCGCCGTGGGGCTGGGCCTGTTCCCCTCCGCCGGTTATGTCCCGGCGGAACAGGGCGTGGGCCCCTGGCTCGCCCACATCACGCTGCCCGCCGTCGCGCTGAGCTTCGACGTCATCGCCGATGTGGCCCGCCAGTTGCGCACGAGTCTGATCGCCGCGTACCGCGAGAACTACGTCACGGGCGCGGTGGTACGAGGACTCGGTACGCGCCGGATCTTCTTCGGCCATGTGCTGCGCAACGGCCTGGGCCCGACGCTCGCGACCCTCGGCCTGAAGTTCCCCTCCCTGGTCGGCGCCTCCGTCGTCACAGAGTGGATCTTCGGTTTGCAGGGTTTCGGCCGGTTCGCCAACGACTCCGCCCAGGCCGGTGACGTACCCGCCGTGCAGGGGGTCCTCGTGGTGTCGATCGTCCTGGTCGTCGCCTTCAACCTGATCGTCGATCTGGTGCTGGCCCGGGTGACTCCGGCAGCCCGGCGGGGGGTGTGACCATGGTGCGCCGCGTGCTCTCCCTGACGGCCGGCCGGATCGCCGTGGCCGTCCTCGCCGTGATCGCCCTGCTCGCCCTGTTCGGTCCGCTGCTCGCTCCGCAGGATCCGCTGGCCGCCGGTGACAACACCCTGGCCGGTGTCTCGGGCGCCCACTGGCTGGGGACGGACCATCTCGGCCGTGATGTGCTGAGCCGGCTTCTCGACGGTTCCCGTGTCAGTGTGCTCGGCTCGCTCGAAGTCGCGCTCACCGCGCTGGTCGTCGGAGCGGTCCCCGGGATCCTCTCGGTCCACCTGGGGCGGGTCTTCGAGTGGATCACCCTCCGGCTGGCCGACACGCTCGTCGCGCTGCCGTTCCTGCTGTTCGCCGTCGCTGTCATCGCGCTGCTCGGCAACGGCATCACCCAGGCGATGCTCGTCACCGGCGCGCTGGTGTCGCCCCTGTTCTACCGGGTCGCCCGCGCCGCGACGCTGGCCGTGGCCCGCTCACAGTACGTGGAGGCGGCGCTGGTCGCCGGTGCCTCCACGGGCTGGATCGTGCGCCGCCATGTGTGGGCCAAGGTGCTCCCGCCGATCGCGGTCGCGCTCGCGCAGACCATCGGGGTGGGCTTCGTGATCGTGTCGAGCCTGACCTTCCTCGGGATCGGCGTCCAGCCGCCCGCGCCCACGTGGGGCGGGCTGCTCGCCTCGGACCTCGGATACCTGAGCCACCGGCCCTGGGCGCCGTTGGCCCCCGCCCTGCTGATCATGGTCACCGTCTGGGCCTGCAACCTCCTCGCGGACGCGATCCGCGATGTGTCCGGCGAGGCGGGCCGCGCGCTCGTCAACAGCCGCAAGGCCCGTGCCAACCGCCTCGACCAGGCCGACCCCGCCCCCGCCGGAGGTGCGTGATGACGACACTGTCCGACCAGCTCGACACCGAAGCCGAGGCCGAGGCCACAGCCGAAGAAGCCGAGGCACCGGCTCAGGCTCTGGCCACGGCGGGCCCCGGGCCCGGGGCCGCGGGCGCCGGCGGTCCGGCCGGCCCCACGGCCCCGGTGCTGTCGGTGCGCGACGTCCGGATCAGCGACCGGGCGGGCGACCGGGAGATCGTCCACGGGGTGAGCTTCGCGCTCACGCCCGGCAAGGCGGTCGGCATCGTCGGCGAGTCGGGCAGCGGGAAGACCCTCACCTGCCGCGCCACGCTGGGCATCCTCCCCGCCCACTTCGAGGTGACCGGCGGCTCGATCGAGATCGACGGCAGTGACATCGCGGAGCTGACGCCCGCCCGGTGGACGGCGCTGCGGGGCGCCACGATCAGCGCGGTCTTCCAGGACCCGGCGTCCTACCTCAACCCCTCGATCCGGGTGGGCGCGCAGATCGCCGAGGTCATCCGGGTCAAGAAGGGCGTGCGGCGGCGCGAGGCCCGCCGCAGGGCGACCGAGCTGCTGCGCGCGGTGCACCTGCGCGACGCGGAGCTGGTCCGGGACCAGTACCCCTACGAGCTGTCCGGCGGCATGCTCCAGCGGGTCCTCATCGCGGCGGCGATCGCCGCCGGGCCGCGGATCCTCATCGCCGACGAGGCCACGACCGCACTCGACGTCACCGTCCAGGCCGAGATCCTCGATCTCCTGGCCGACCTGCGCGAGCGGACCGGGCTGGCGCTCGTCGTGGTCTCCCACGACCTGGCCGTCGTCGCCCAGTTGTGCGACGAGGTCCTGGTCATGCGGGAGGGCGAGGTGGTCGAACAGGGTCCGACGCGTGAGGTGCTCCACCGTCCGCGCCACGCGTACACGCGGCTGCTGATCGCCGAGCACGAGCAGTACGGGCTGGAGAAGTTCCTCACCCCCGAGGAGGGCGCGTGACCACCGGACTGTCGCGGGAGGAGCCCGCCGGCCGCGGGCCGATCACGGCCCCGGTCCTGGAGGTCAGGGGCCTCGACGTGCACTACGGGCGGGGGCGCCGGCGCCGCCGCGCCCTGCACCGGGTCTCGCTGGAGGTCGCGCCGGGCGAGACCGTCGGCATCATCGGCGAGACGGGTTCGGGCAAGTCCACGCTCGCCCGGACCGTCCTCGGCCTGGTGCCCGCCTCGGCGGGGTCGGTCGTCGTCGCCGGGGAGGAGGTCGGCGCGTACGGCCCGCGTCAGTGGCGCGCCCTGCGCCGCCGCGGCGTGATCCAGTACGTCTTCCAGGATCCCCTGCGCAGCCTCGACCCGGACCTCACCGTCGGGACCTCGCTGGCCGAACCGCTGCTCGTCCAGGGCGTGACGCGCGACGAGGCGGCCCGCCGGGTGCGGGTGTTCCTCGACCGGGTCCGGCTCTCCGAGGATCTGCTCGACCGGCTGCCCGGGGAACTCTCCGGCGGCCAGCGCCAACGGGTCGCGGTGGCCAGGGCGCTGGTCACCGAACCACGGGTGGTCATCCTCGACGAGCCGGTCAGCGCCCTGGACTCGGCCAACCGCGTACAGGTCCTGGAGATCCTCAAGGAACTGCGGGCGGCCGGGGTGGCCCTCGTCCTCATCTCCCACGACCTCGGGTCCGTGGCCGGTGTCGCCGACCGGATCGCGGTGCTGTACCAGGGGGAGCTGGTCGAGACCGGGGCCGCCCGCGATGTCATCGGCCGCCCGCGCCACCCCTACACCCGCCTCCTCGTCAGCTCGGCGCCGACCCTGCGTTCCGCACCGGCCGACCGGGCCGAACGCGAGGCCCTGCGCGCCGCCCTGTAGGCCCCCTGAGCCCGACACACGACACTGGATCTCAGCCCGAGAAGACACCTCAGCCCGAGAAGAGAAGGGAACCCGTCATGTCCCGCACCATCCATCTGGCGCTCCACCCCTACGGTGTCGGCGGCCCCGGCCAGCACGGCCTGTGGAAGGACCCCCGGGTCGCGAAGAACGCCAGCATCGACATCGGCTACTACATCCGCCAGGCCCAGGCCGCCGAACACGCGCTCTTCGACGCCCTGTTCGTCGTCGACAGCCAGTTCATCAACGCCACCTACCCGGCGCACTACCTCAACCGCCTCGAACCGCTGACCCTGTTGTCGGCGGTCGCCACCCACACCCGGCACATCGGGCTGGTGGGCACGGCGAGTTCCACGTACAACTCGCCCTTCAACCTGGCCCGCCGGTTCGCCTCGCTCGACCACATCAGCGGCGGTCGCGCCGGCTGGAACGTCGTCACCAGTTTCGACACCGGCACCTCCAGGAACTACGGGCTCGACGAGCACCTCGACTACGCCACCCGCTACGGCCGGGCCCTGGAGTCCGTGCAGGTCGCCCGTGGGCTGTGGGACTCGTACGAGGACGACGCCTTCCCCGCCGACGTGGCGGGCAATGTCTTTCTGGACCCGGCCAAACTGCATGAACTGAACCACGTGGGCGAGCACTTCACGGTCGCCGGGCCGCTGAACCTCTCCCGCTCCCCGCAGGGGCAGCCGGTGATCTTCCAGGCCGGGGTCTCCGAGGAGGGCCGGGATCTCGCCGCGCGGGTCGCCGAGGGCATCTACGCGCCGGGCGGCACCCTGGAGCAGGCGCGGGAGTACTACGCCGACATCAAGCGGCGCACCGCGTCGTACGGCCGCGACCCCGACCACATCAAGATCTTCATCCACGGCGGACCGGTCGTCGCGGCCACGGACGGGGAGGCCCGGCGGCGCGAACGGGAGATCTTCGAGGAGGACAACGACTTCGACCGGAATCTCGACCTGCTCGGCCGCTCCTTCGGCGCGTACGACTTCCGTGCGCACGACCTGGACGCACCCTTCCCCGACGTGGCGCACCTCGCCGAGAAGGGCGGCCGTACCGGCGCCGCCAGGATCATCGAGCGGGCCCGGGCGGAGGAGTTGACGTTGCGTCAAGTAGCCGAGTCCGTCGCCCAGTTCCGGCGTTCCCCGTTCGTGGGGGCGCCGGGGACCGTCGCCGACACCATCGAGCAGTGGTTCGCCGCGGCCGCCTTCGACGGCATCAATCTCGCCTTCCGCACCGACGACGACCTCGGTCTCTTCGTCGACGGCGTCGTGCCGGTCCTCCAGCGGCGCGGCCTGTTCCGCACCGAGTACGCGGCGGACACCCTGCGCGGCAACCTCGGCCTGCCCGTCCCGGCCAACCGGCACACCGAGCCCGAATCCGCGGGAGTGTGACATGACCCGGTACGACGACCACCACGGCCCCGAGGGGCTGCGCGTCCGCGGCACCGTCCTCGTCGTGCCCGGCCGCGGTGAGACCCCGGCCACCTACGCCCGCTTCGGCCGGCGGCTCGCCGCCGACGCCTACCGCGTCCGGGTGGTCGAGGCTCCGCTCCTCGACGCCGGTGACCCGGCCGCCTCCCTGGACCGGCTCGCCGGCCGGCTCTCCGAAGCCGTCGAGAACACCGGGCCGCGGGACGGCGCCGTCCGGCCCGTCGTCCTCGTCGGGGCCGACTCGGGGGCCGCCGCTCTCGCCGCGCTCCTCGGCCGGGCGGGTGCTCCGGCCGTCCGGCCGCCGGACGCCCTCGTCCTCGCGGGGCTGCCCGGCCGGACCGGCGGCGCCGCGGGCGCCTGGGACCGCGAGCTCGACGTCCGCACCGCCTGCCCCGCGCACCGCGGGGTGCTCACCCAGGATCCCCGGGTCCGGCGGGGCGCGCTCGACGAGGCGGTGCCGGAGTCCCTGCTGGCCGCCGCCGACGAGGGCGAGGTCACGGTCCCGGTGCTGCTCCTCACCGGCGACGCCGATCCCCTCGCCGATCACGAGGCGCTCGTACGGACCGCGACGTCATGGCCGCGCGCCCGGCTCTCGGTGGTCCACGGCGCCCACCACGACGTCCTCAACGATCTCCAGCACCGCTCGGTGGCGGCCGAGGTCGTCACCTTCCTGGAGACGCTGCGCAACGAGCTGCGGCCGCTGATCACGGTGCGGTCCAGCCCCTGGTGAGCCCCTGGTGAGCACCCGGCAGGGGACCACCACCCGGCCCCGCCCGCCCGCTCCGTACGTACGCGCGCACGAACCCCGAACCCCGACCCCGGAAGGTCCCGCCATGGCCGTCATCCTGTCCGTCTCCGGAAGCCCCTCCCCCACCTCCCGCACCACCCGGCTCCTGCGTCACCTGGACGACCGGCTCCGCCGCCAGGGCCACGACGTGACCCCGTTCGAGGTGCGCACCCTCCCCGCCGACGCGCTGCTCGGCGCCGACTTCGGCCATCCGGCGATCGTCGCCGCCACGGCCCTGTTCGCACAGGCCGACGGGGTGGTGATCGGCACTCCCGTGTACAAGGCCGCGTACTCGGGACTGCTGAAGTCGCTGCTCGACCTGCTCCCGCAGTACGCGCTGGCCGGCAAGACCGTGCTGCCGCTGGCCACCGGCGGCAGCACGGCCCATGTCCTGGCCATCGACTACGCCCTGCGCCCGGTGCTCAGCTCCATGGGCGCGGGGCACATCGTGCCCGGCTGGTTCACCCTCGACAAGGACATCACCGCCGGCGGCGAGGGCGGCGCCGTCGTCGCGCCCGCCGCCGCGGAGGCGCTGGCGCAGGTCACGGACCAGTTCTCGGCCGCGCTGGGCGGCCGTACGACCGTACTCGCGCCGACCGGGTGAGCACGGCCCGCCCGGGCGCCCCGGGTCAGACGGCCGGGGCCGGGTAGGTCGGGTACTCCACCCCGGAGACGTGCTGCACGACACGGATGACCTGGCAGGAGTAGCCGAACTCGTTGTCGTACCAGAGGTAGAGGATCGCGTTGTCGCCGTCGACCTTGGTGGCGCCGGCGTCGACGATCGAGGCGTGGCGCGAGCCGATGAAGTCGCTCGACACCGCGTCGGGGGCGCTGATGAAGTCGATCTGGCGCTTGAGCGGCGAGGTGAGCGAGACCTCCCGGAGGTGGTCGAGGACCTCCTCGCGGGTGGTCTCGCGCCCGAGCCGCAGGCTCAGGATCGCGATCGAGACGTCCGGCACCGGGACCCGGATCGAGCTGCCGGTGATCGGTGCGTCGAGGTCGGGCAGCGCCTTGGCGACGGCGGAGGCGGCGCCCGTCTCGGTGATGACCATGTTGAGCGCTGCCGAGCGGCCGCGGCGGTCGGACCCGTGGTAATTGTCCAGCAGGTTCTGGTCGTTGGTGTACGAGTGGACGGTCTCGACGTGGCCGCGCAGGACGCCGTACTCGTCCGCCATCGCCTTCAGCGGCGGGACGATCGCGTTGGTGGTGCAGGACGCGCAGGACAGGATCCGCTCGTCCGGCTTGACCGTGTCGTGGTTGACGCCGTGGACGACGTTGGGGACGTCGCCCTTGCCGGGCGCGGTCAGGACGACCTTGGCGATGCCGGGGCGCAGGTGCTTCGACAGGCCCTCGCGGTCGCGCCACCTGCCGGTGTTGTCGATGAGGATGGCGTCCTTGATGCCGTACGCCGTGTAGTCCACCGACGTGGGGTCGTCGGAGTAGATCATCTTGATCTCGTTGCCGTTGGCGATGATCCGGCTGTTCGCCTCGTCGACGCTGATCGTGCCCTGGAACTGGCCGTGGATGGAGTCCCGGCGCAGCAGCGAGGCGCGCTTGACGAGGTCGTCGGCGGCCCGGCCGGCGCCCTGGCGGACGACGATGGCGCGCAGCCGCAGGCCGTTGCCGGAGCCGGCCTTCTCGATGAGCAGGCGGGCGACAAGGCGGCCGATGCGGCCGAAGCCGTAGAGGACGACGTCCCGCGGGGCGCGGCGCTCGGTCTTGTTGGCGCCGGTGGCTCCGGCCACGGCCTCGGCGGTGAACTCGGCGACGGAGAGCCCGCGGTCGTCGCTCCGGTACGTCGCGGCGAGCATGCCGAGGTCGATCTGGGAAGGACCGAGATCGAGCGTGGTGAGCGCTTCCAGGAACGGCAGCGTGTCGGTGACCGAGAGTTCCTCGCCGGCGATCTGCCGGGCGAACCGGTGGGTCTTGAGAATACTGACGACCGATTTGTTCACCAGGGAGCGGCTGTGGAGCAGGACCGTGACGTCCCGCTCGCGGTGCAGCTTCCCGATGATCGGGATCATCGATTCCGCGATCCTCTCGCGGTTGTTCCAGTTGGTGAACGAATCCTCAATGACAGTCACAGACACATCTTTCGAGCTAGGCGGCGCTCATATGTTAACCCACTGATTGTTCGACCCTTCGAACGGAGGTGACCGATTCGTTCAAGACCACGGCGCCGGAGGCTCGGTACCGTCACGGCCATGGAGAGCTTCGCCGCGGAGTCGCGGCACATCGGCACGCGTATCGACCGTCCCGCCAAGGAGGTGTACGACTACGCCTCGGACCCCGCCCATCTGCCCGAGTGGGCGCGGGGGCTGGGGGACTCGATCGAGAGGTTCGACGGGCAGTGGATCGCGGAATCGTCGCCCATGGGGCGGGTCGTGGTCGCGTTCGCGCCCCCGAACGAGTTCGGCGTGCTCGATCACGATGTCACGCTGCCCTCGGGCGAGATCGTCCACAATCCGTTTCGGGTGATCGCCGACGGCACCGGGTGCGAGGTGGTCTTCACGCTGCGCCGGGCGCCGGGGATGAGTGACGAAGAGTTCCGGCGCGACGCGGAGACGGTGTCCGCCGATCTCACGCGGCTGAAGCGGGTGCTGGAGCGGGGCGGCGACCGGTCCGGGTGAACTCCGCTTCGCCTCTCGGAGGGGATTCGCCCCCTGGAGGGATACGGCTGGAGGGGATACGACACCGCCCCGCGCCGGTGGTCCGGTGCGGGGCGGTGCGGGTGACGGAGGAGGCGCCGGCGGCGCGGGATGCCAGATGCCGATGCCGATGCCCGGTCAGGCGGCCACGGGGGTGGCGGCGGCGAGCTGGGCGAGGATCGCGGGGAGCTGCTCGGTGACCTCGGCGTCGTCCTGCGGGTGCAGTTCCGCGAAGCGGACCACGGAGCCGGGGATGGAGAGCTTCGCGTCGGCCAGGACCGCGCCGCCCGCGATACCGAGGGCCTTGCGGGCCTCGTCCTGGGCCCAGACGCCGCCGAACTGGCCGTAGGCGGTGCCGACGACGGCGGCCGGCCTGCCGGTCAGCGCGCCCGCGCCGAAGGGGCGGGACAGCCAGTCGATGGCGTTCTTCAGCACGGCGGGGATGGTGCCGTTGTACTCCGGCGAGAACAGCAGGAAGGCGTCCGCCTGTCCGGCGGCGTCACGCAGGGCGGCGGCACCGGCGGGGACGGCGCCCTCGACGTCGATGTCCTCGTTGTAGAAGGGGACGTCCGCGAGACCTTCGTAGAGGACGACCTCGACACCCTCGGGGGCGAGCTTGACGGCCGCCTCGGCGAGCTGGCGGTTGTGCGAACCGGCACGCAGGCTGCCGACGAGGGCGAGGACACGTACAGACATGACGGGCTCCTGAGCAGAGTGGGGGAGATCGAAGTGGACCACGGTCCGCTTCGTTTCCTTCATTAAACACCCCAAGCGGACCAGGGTCCACTTTCGCCGGAGCCGGTTAAGGTGAGACTCATGAACGCGGACAGCGCCCCTCCGGAGAACCGCTCAACAGGCCTGCGCGATCTGCCTGTTCTGGGCCAGCCCGCCCGTGAACGCTCGGACGCCGCGCAGAACCGCGTCCGGCTGCTCGACGCCGCCGCGACGCTGGTGCGCGAGCTCGGCGCGCGGAACGTGACCATGGAGGCGGTGGCCTCGGCCGCCCAGGTGGGCAAAGGCACGCTGTTCCGCCGCTTCGGGGACCGCGCGGGGCTCATGCTGGCACTGGTGGACCACGCCGAGCGGGAGTACCAGCGGAGGTTCCTGAACGGGCCTCCGCCGCTCGGCCCCGGCGCCCCGGCGGCCGAGCGGCTGGCCGCGTTCGGCACGGCCACCATCCGCCTCAACCTGGACCACCTGGACCTCTTCCTCGCCGCCGAACTCAGCACCGAGCGGCGCCATCTGGTCCCCGCCCTGACGGTCCGGCTGACGCACGTGATGGAGCTGCTGCGCCAGGCGGGGGCGAGCGGCGACATCGAGATGCTCGCCCACGCGCTCCTCAACTACCTGGACACGGCGCTGCTCCACCACCTCCACGTACAGCGGGGGTTCTCACGCGCCCGGATCGAGGAAGGCTGGCTGGAGCTGGCCGCCCGCGCGGTGCTCCCGGCACCGGCCCGCGTACACGACGAGCGGGACGCGTAGCGCCGTACCCGCACGGCCGGGACACGTAGCGCCGTACCCGCACACGGCGGGGCACACAGCCCGGCCGTGCAGAATCCGGATTCAGAGCCCCGGATCGTGGCGCGGGCCGTCGTCGAGATCCACCGCGTCCAGCGCGCGGGTGAGCCGGTCCAGCCGGGACCGCAGGTCGTCGATCTCGTCGAGGCCGAACCCGGTGGCCGCCGCGATCCTGCGCGGCACACTCAGCGCGCGCTCCCGCAGGGCCGCCCCCCGCTCGGTGAGATGCACCCGCACCGAGCGTTCGTCGCGCGCGTCGCGCTCGCGCCGGACGAGCCCCGCGCCCTCCATCCGCTTCAGCAGGGGGGACAGCGTGCCGGAGTCGAGCCGCAGATGCGCGCCCACCTCCTTGACCGGCAGCGTGCCGTGCTCCCACAGCACGAGCATGACCAGGTACTGCGGGTAGGTGAGCCCGAGGTCCTTGAGCAGCACGCGGTAGACGCCGCCGAAGGCGCGCGAGGCGGCGTTCAGGGAGAAGCAGATCTGCCGGTCCAGACGGAGGAAGTCCCCTTCGGGCACGGCGGTGGTCGGCGTCGGCGTCGCGGTCATGGATCCAGGATAGCCCGGCCGGACTATTATGTTGTGCACAACTTAATTGTGTACTCTGATGCTGACGGCGGCACACCGGGCCGCCGACGACGAGAGGGATGGTTTCGATGGACGCGCTGTACACCGCTGTGGCGACCGCCAACGGCCGGGAGGGACGTGCGGTCAGCTCCGACGGCCGGCTGGACCTGCCGCTGGCCATGCCGCCGGCGCTGGGAGGCTCCGGCGAGGGCACCAACCCCGAGCAGCTCTTCGCCGCCGGATACGCCGCCTGCTTCGCCAGCGCGCTGGGGCTGGTCGGCAGCAAGGCGAAGGTCGACACGAGCGATGTGTCGGTGACCGCCGAGGTCGGCATCGGCAAGGACGAGACCAGCTTCGGCCTCTCCGTCACGCTGCGGGTCGAGCTGCCCGAGTCGCTCGCGGGCGAGACCGGTGAACTCCTGGTCAAGCAGGCCCACGAGGTCTGCCCCTACTCCAAGGCGACGCGGGGCAACATCCCGGTCGAGCTCGTCGTCGAGTAGTCGCGTCGTCGAGTCGTCGGGTAAGCGCCCGCCGGGCGCCCCGCCGGCCCCGTTCCGTCACACCTGGACCGGCAGTCCTTCCAGCCCCCGGATCACGAAGTTCGGCTTGCGCACCGGCTCCCCCGCCGGGCGCAGGCCGGGGGCCAGGTCCAGCAGCGCGGAGAGCGAGGCCGCCAGTTCGATACGGGCCAGCGGGGCGCCGATGCAGTAGTGAATGCCCGCGCTGAAGGAGATGTGCGGGTTCTCGCGGCGGGAGAGGTCCAGGCTCTCCGGGGCCGCGAAGACGGCCGGGTCGTGGTTGGCCGAGCCGAAGAGCAGCGCGACCTCGGCGCCGCGCGGCACCCTCGTCCCGCCGATCTCGATCTCGTCGAGCACCCACCGCTCGAAGAGCTGGAGCGGGGTGTCGTAGCGCATCAACTCCTCCACCGCCGTGGGCAGCAGGGCCCGGTCCGCGCGGAGCGCCGCGAGCTGACCGGGGTTGCGGAAGAGTGCGTGCCAGCCGTTGACCGTGGCGTTCACCGTCGCCTCGTGTCCGGCGTTCAGCAGCAGCGCGCAGGTCGCGACCATCTCGGCCTCCGTCAGTTTCTCGCCGTCGTCATGGGCGGCGATGAGACCCGAGACGAGGTCGTCGCCGGGCTTCTCCCGGCGCGCCGCGATCAGTTCCCGCAGGTACGCGGAGAACTCCACGGAGGCGGTGACCGCGCGGCGGGCCGTCTCCTCCGGCGGATTCAGCTCGTACATCCCGCAGATCGCCGCCGACCACGGCCGCAGCAGCGGGCGGTCCGCCTCGGGCACGCCCAGCATCTCCGCGATGACCGCGACCGGCAGCGGCTCCGCGACGGCGGTCAGCAGATCGCCGCCGCCGCGCTCCACGAGCCGCGCCACCAGGCTACGGGCGAGCTGTCGTACGTACGGGGCGAGCCGCTCGACGGTGCGCGGGGTGAACGCCTTCGACACCAGCCGCCGGATCCGGGTGTGGTCCGGGGGCTCCAGCTCCAGCATCCCCTGGTCGTTCAGCTCGTGGAACGGTTCGTGCCCGGCCGGCGGCGGGGTCCTGCCGAACTCCTCGTGGGTGAAGCGGTGTCCGTACGAGCGGCCGAGGCGGCGGTCGCGCAGCAGCGCCGAGACATCCGCGTGGTGCGGCACGAGCCACTGGTCGCTCGGCTCGTAGTAGTGCACCCGGCCGCGGGCCCGCAGTTCGGCGTAGGCGGGGTACGGGTCGGTGAGGAAGGCGGGAGACCCTGGGTCGAAGTCCGGCATTCCAGGACCGTAACGGGAGCGGGGGTCCGGCACCAGGTGCGCCCGTGTCCGGCTCCGGGCGCACCTCCTTCCGGAAGGCGACGTCAGCCCGTCGGGCCGGTGGCCGCCGTCTCCCGCTCCGCGGCGTGCGCGTCCGGCGGCGAACCGGTGCCGGGGGTACGCGTCCACAACGGTTTCAGCCGGTGGGTCAGCAGATAGAGAACGACGGCGGTGCCGGCCGCGACGAACATGCTCAGGTCGCCCGCGCCGGGGTACGCCGCCGCGAACGGGCCGGTGTAGGCGCTGGACTGCCAGAACGGCACCGAGGCCAGCACCCCGGCCACCCAGACCACGATGCCCCAGTCAAGGATCCGGTTCCGGTCGTAGAGTTCGGCGATCCTCGCCGGGTCGGCCCGGCCGCCGAGCACGTAGTCCAGCAGGACCACAGCCGCGAAGGGCGCGATGAAGTTCGCGGTCAGGTTGAGGAAGACCTTGAACTTCTCCTCCGTGCCCGTCTCGCCCCACAGGCTGATCCCGTACGCCAGGGCGCAGATGATGGTCACCGCCTGGGTCCGGCTGACCGGCACCTTGAGCGTCTGGACGGAGATGGCGCCGCCGTAGACGTTGAGGAAGTTCTGGGCGAGCGCGGAGAGCGCGATGGCGATCAACGCGGGGACGGCGAAGGGGCCCGCGAGCTGGTGGAGCGCCGTGATGGAGTCCGTGCTCGTGGCGCTGGAACCCACCAGGACGCCCAGGATGCCCAGCCAGCAAATGGTGACGAAGTTGCCGAGGCCGGTGTACCAGGCCGTACGGCGCACCACGTGGTCCGTGTCGGGGAGATAGCGCGAGTAGTCCGAGGCGAACGGCACCCACGCGACGAGGAACGACAGGAACCAGCCGCCGAAGGTGACCCAGCCGCCGGTGGCGCCGACGTATCCGTCGGCACCCGGGTCGGCCCCGAAGGTGCCGCCGCCGCGCACCACGGCCACCACGGTGATCATCACGAAGAGCGGGGTGAGCACGTAAGTGAGCACCCGCTGAAGGTAATTGATCATGTTGTAGCCGAAGATGGCCACGATCAGCTCGACGGTGGTCAGGATCAGTGCGCAGAGCCAGAACGGCAGATGAGTGAGTTCGGCGAGCGCCTTCCCGCCGAGGATCACGGTGACCGCGGCCCAGCCGATGCCGGCGAAGACGTTGATGTACGCCACGGGAAGGAAGTTGCCGTAGAAGCCGAGGGGGCCCCGGGCCTGGATCTGCTGCGGCACGCCGAGCCGTACCCCCATCCGGGACATGACGGCCATCAGCACCGAGCCCAGGCCGGCGCCGGCGACGATCGCGGTGACCGCGGCGCCGAAGCTCAGTCCGAACCAGGCCGCGCTGAACCCCAGCAGGATGATGGGGAAGTTGAGTCCGGCGGCGAACCAGACGAAGAACTGGGAGCTGGGCTTCCCGTGGCGCTCGCTGTCGGGGATGTGGTCGACCCCGAAGGGCTCCACCTTCGTGACCGCGCTCCCGTACACCGGTGGCGGGGCGTCGTGCGTCATGGCGTGCTCCTGGGAACAGGGGGAGGCATGAGCGGAGGTGCGGGGGGTGGGGTGAGGGGCGGGCGGCGGGTCCGGTGGCTCACCACGGCAGGGGCGCCGTCTGCGAGATGTCGAAGAATCCGCCCCCGCTGTAGACCAGCGGGGCCAGGTCGTCGTGGCGGGCGGAGACGACCCGGCCGGTGAAGACGGTGTGGCTGCCGGCCTGGAGGCGTTCGCCGATCTCCACCTCCAACTGGGCGCAGGAGCCGCCGATCAGCGGAGCCCCGTGGGGACCGGGGGTCCAGGCCAGCCCGGCGAACTTGTCCTCCGCCTTGGAGGCGAAGGTCCTGGCGACGTCGAGTTGGTCGGCGGCGAGGATGCTGATGCCGAGGTGGCTCGCGCGGTGCAGCGCCGGGTGGGTGCTGGAGCTGTTCTGTACGCAGACCAGGACCATCGGCGGGTCGAGGGAGATGCTGGAGAACGCGTTCACGGCCAGGCCCTTGGGCGTGCCGTCGTCGTCGGTGGTCACCACGGTCACACCGGTGATGAACTTGCGGTGCACCCCGCGGACGAGGTCGGCGTCGACCGCGGCTTCCTTGGTGGTGGTGATGACCCCGAGGACTTCGAGGAGCTGGCGCGGATCCCACGTCACCCACTCCTCGGCCACCTCCGGGCCGTCGAAGCGGCTGAACGTCGCGCCCGCCACCTCCACCGGCCGTCCGGTGGGCGGTACGCCGAGGAACGGCGCGGTGTGGTGGCCGGTGCTGCGCCAGCGGACGGCGATCCGGTCGCCGTCCTCGACGATCTCCTCGATCTCGGTGCGCAGGTCGGGGAAGGCGAGGCGGACGGCGCGGATGGAGTCCTTGAAGGTGTCGCGGTCCTGCGCGGTGGCGGCGGGGCCCCGGCGCCGTACGTAGCGCGGGCTGAGCAGTCCGTCGAGCGCCTCGAACCGGCCATGGTCCCAGGCGGCCCGCCAGGCGGAGCGGATACGGACGGTGCGGTCAAGGGTCTTCGTCATCGACAGCTCCCTGAGTGCGGCTCTTGCATGGCAGAGGACGCTAAGGAGAGCGTCAGCCGGTGTCAACACCTCTGCATAAATCCCCTGGTCCGGCTCTGTTGAGAGGTCAAATACACAGGTCATCGTCACTGCCCGGCCGTCAGCTCTTGACGGAGTGAAACCGGACTCCTAGCCTCGCTGCCATGGCACAGCGCGAGCTGGAAGGACATCGGATGCGATTCTCGATATTCCACAACCTCGGGGCGCCGGGACGGCTCGGGGAGTACGCCCAGGTCATGGACGAGGCAAGGGAGTTCGCGGTCGCCGCGGAAGCGGCCGGATTCTGGTCCACCTGGTACACCGAGCACCACTTCGGGCACGAAGCGATCGAGATCACCCCGAACCCGGTCCTCATGGGCGCCGACATCGCCGCCCGCACCGAGCGGATCCGGATCGGCCAGGCGGCGAACATCGCCACGTTCTGGCACCCGCTGCGGCTCGCCGAGGACGTCGCCCTGCTCGACCAGCTCTCCGGAGGGCGTGTCGAGGTGGGGCTGGGCCGCGGGCTCTACGGCCGGGAGGCGCTCAACCTGAACGCGGCGGCCGACCCGCGCGACCAGGAGCGCAACCGGGCGCTGTACGACGAGACCGTGGAGGTGCTGCGCAAGGCCTGGAGCGGCGAGTTCTTCTCGCACCAGGGGCAGTTCTACGAGTTCCCCGCCCCCGGTGTGCGGTGGAACCACCCGCTCTCCCCCGCCACCTCCGCCTACACGGAGGACGGGGTGATCACGAAGATGCAGGTCACACCGGCCCCGCTGCAACGGCCCCATCCGCCGCTCTGGCAGGTGATCGACAGCCCCCGCTCCATCCGGGCCGCGGCGGCCGACGGCGTCCAGGGCATGTTCTGGCTGCCTCCGGTCTCCGCGCTCAAGGAGCGCTTCGAGCTGTACCGGTCCACGGCGAGCGCCGCCTCCGGCCGGCCGTACGCGCTCGGCGAGGGCATCGGCCTGGTGCGGGACGTCTATGTCGCCGACACCATGGAACAGGCCCGCGCCGACTTCGAGGAGGCGCTGATGACCACGTACCGGTGGATCATGCACTGGCGCGGACTCGCCAACCTGATGGAGGCGGGCGAGGAGCTGACCGACGCGCACGAGCTGTCCTTCGACTTCCTCCATCCCCGCAATCTGCTGGTCGGCACGCCCGAGTACGTCGCCGAGAAGATCGCCGAGCTGCGCGACGAGGTGGGCCTCGAACACCTCCTGCTCTGGACCACGCACCCGGGTCTGGAGCACCGCAAGGCGATGCGCAGCCTGGAGCTGTTCGCGGAGAAGGTCATGCCGCGCTTCGCGGGCGCGGACGGCTCCGACGGCCCAGGGGCCTCGGACGGCGCCGGCGGCTCCGGTGTCTGAGCCGTCGGCGGTGCCCGTGGTGCCAGGGGTACGCAAGGTGGTGACGGTCGTCGACGAGGTGCTGCTGGAACTGGGCCGGCCGGTCGCGGTGCCGGTGCGCCGGGTCGCGGCGGCGGCCGTGATCCGCAACCCGTGGGCCGGACGCGGGGTGGTCGCCGATCTCCAGCCGGAGGTCGAGCGGATCGCCCCGGGGCTGGCGCGGCTGCTGACCGGCCGGGTGACCCGGGCGCTCGGCGGTGTGGACCGCGTCGAGTCCTTCGGCAAGGCGGCGGTCGTCGGGCTCGACGGGGAGATCGAGCACGGCGGCGCGCTGATCCATACGCCGTTCTTCGGCAATGTCCTGCGGGAACTGGTCGAGGGCACCTCGATCATCGTCTTCAGCGACGACCGGCTGCCGGCCGGTGAGCCGCTGACCGTACCGCTGTGGCACAAGACCGCGGCGGCCACCAGGTCGCACTACCAGACCGCGCACATCCGGGTGCCGGACGCGCCGCGCCCCGACGAGATCGTCGTCGTGGCGGCGGGGGCGTCCGGGCCGCGGCCCAACGCCCGGATCGGCGACCGGAGATCCGACCCCCTGGTCCGGCTGGCCGATCTGGAGACGGCGCCGCCCGCCCGGAGCGGCTGACCTCACCTCCTCCCCCTGTGCGACGACCGCGCGTACCCGAACGACAGAAGGACCCGAGACATGAACATCCGGAAGATCATCACCTTCACCGAGGACATCCACACCGAGGGCGGGCGCCCCGTGGACCCGCCGGCCCGTACGGCGGTGGTGCTCGCCGTGATCGAGAACCCGTGGGCCGGGCAGGGCTTCGTCGAGGACCTGCTGCCCGGGATCGACACGGCGGCGCCCGAGCTAGGGGCGCTGCTGGCGCCGCGGGTGACCGAGGCGCTGGGCGCGCCGGTCGAGGCGTACGGGAAGGCCGCGATCGTGGGGCTCGACGGGGAGGTCGAGCACGGCTCCGGGCTGATCCACACCCTGAAGTTCGGCGACTTCTTCCGCACGGCGGCCAACGCCACCACGCTGCTCCCCGCGGTGGAGAAGCGGGCCGCGGCGGGCACCGTCTTCGACATCCCGCTCAAGCACATCACGGACGCCACCATCCGTTCGCACCACCAGAGCATCGAGGTACGGGTGCCGGACGGACCGCGCGCGGACGAGATCGTCATCGGCCTCGCGGCGGCGGCGCAGGGACGGCCGCAGGCCCGGCTGGCCCCGCTGTCGACCGAGCGGTGAGCGTCCGGCTCGCCCACGAGACGCACGGAGCGGGGACCCGGCTCGTCCTGCTGCACGGGGTCGGTCTGGACCGGCGCATGTGGGACCGGTGTCTGCCGCGGCTCGCCGCCGCGCACCGGGTCGTCCTGGCCGATCTGCGCGGGCACGGGGCCTCGCCGCCCGCCGGGGACGGCACCACCCTGACCGCCCTGGCGGACGACGTGGCCGCCCTGCTGGCGGGCGGCGCGCATCTCGTGGGGTTCTCCCTGGGCGCCCTGGTGGCGCAGCGGCTGGCGGTGGACCGGCCGGAGCTGGTCGCCTCCCTCACCCTGGTCAGCTCGGTCGCGGACCGCTCCGCGGCGGAGCGGTCCGCGGTGGCGGAGCGCCGGCGGCGGGCCGCCGAGGACTTCGGGGCGTCGGCGCGGGCCGCGGTCGACCGCTGGTTCACCCCGCGGTGGCGGGCGCGCGAGCCGGAGACGGCGCGGGCGGTGCTGGACACCCTGCTCTCCACCGACCACGCCTCCTACCTGGCCTGTTACGACATCTTCGCGACCGGCGACGCCGAGCTGTGGCCGCTGCTCCCCGGGGTCGGCGCACCCACCCTGGCCATCACCGGCGGCGACGATCCCGGCTCCACGCCCGAGATGACCCGGCGGCTGGCCGCGCGGATCCCCGGCGGCCGGGGCATCGTCGTACCGGACACCCGGCATCTGCTGCCGCTGGAGCGTCCGGACACGCTCGCCTCGGCGATCCTCGCGCACACCGGACGCGCGGCGCTCGCGCGGACCGGATCCACCCCGCCGTCGACGACCCCGTCCACCGGACAGGAGTGTTCTCGCTGATGAACGACACGCCCCGACTCCCCCGCCACCGGCACTACATCGGCGGCGAGTGGACCGAACCCGCCGAGGGCGGGTACTTCGAGAGCCTCAACCCCACCACCGGGCAGCCCTGGTACGAGGCCGCCGACGGCACGGCCGCCGATGTCGACCGGGCGGTCGCCGCCGCCCGCGCGGCCTTCGAGAACCCGGCCTGGCGCGATCTGAGCCAGACCCGACGCGGCCGGCTGCTGCGCGTGCTCGGGGATCTGATCGGTGAGCACGCCGAGGAGCTGGCCCGTACGGAAACACTCGACAACGGCAAGCTGCTGCGCGAGATGCGGGCCCAGCTCGCCGGACTGCCCGAGTACTTCCACTACTACGCGGGCCTCGCCGACAAGATCCACGGGGAGGTGATCCCGGGCGCGAGCCGGGAACTGCTCAACTACACACTGCGCGAGCCGGTCGGTGTGGTCGGCGCCATCACCCCCTGGAACTCGCCGCTCCTGCTGACCGCGACCAAGCTCGCGCCGGCGCTGGCCGCCGGGAACACCGTGGTCGTCAAGCCGTCCGAGCACACCTCGGCCTCGCTGCTGACCCTCGTGCCCCTCTTCGAGCGGGCCGGTTTCCCGCCCGGCGTGGTCAATGTGGTGACCGGTCACGGCGCCTCGGCGGGCGCCCCGCTCACCGCCCACCCCGACGTGGCGAAGGTGACCTTCACCGGCTCCACCGAGACCGGCCGCCGGATCGCCAGGACCTGCGCGGACCGGTTCGTCCGCTGCACGCTGGAACTGGGCGGGAAATCGCCGAACATCATCTTCCCCGACTCCGATCTGGGGTCGGCCGCCATGGGGGTGATCGCCGGGGTCTTCGCCGCCGCGGGGCAGACCTGTGTGGCGGGCAGCCGGGTGCTGGTACACCGGGACGTGTACGACGAGGTCCTGGAGCGGGTGACCGCGCGGGCCGCGACGATCAGGATCGGCGACCCGCTGGAGGACACCACCGAGCTGGGTCCGCTCGCCCTCGCGGACCAGCTCGCGAAGGTCGAGTCGTACGTGGAGCTGGGGCGCGCCGAGGGCGGGAAGGTGGCCTGCGGCGGCGCCCGGCCGGAGACGGGGCTCAGTGGCTGGTTCTACACACCGACCGTCTTCACGGGTACGGACAACGCGATGCGGATCTGCCAGGAGGAGATCTTCGGACCGGTCGCCACCGTCATGCCGTTCGGCTCGGAGGACGAGGCCGTGGCGATCGCCAACGACTCGCCGTACGGGCTGGCGGCCGGTGTGTGGACCCGCGACCTGAACCGGAGCCACCGGATGGCGTCACGGCTGGAGGCGGGGACGGTGTGGGTCAACACCTACCGCTCCATGTCGCCGATGTCGCCGCGGGCCGGGTTCAAGAACAGCGGTGTGGGTACCGAGCACGGCACGGAGGTCATCCGGGAGTACACACGGCTGAAGAGCGTGTGGATCAACACGAGTGAGGAGCCGGCGGGTGATCCGTTCATTCTCAAGTCCTGACACGAATCCTCGCTCTTGCATGGCAGGAAGTCCCACGGTCCGCCGCATTTGACGGCGGACGACCCCGGCCCTACTGTCACGTACCATGCAAGAACCCACAGCGAAGCGTCTCCAGCAGACGAGCATGCAGGCCAAGGTGGCCGAGGAACTGCGCCAGATGATCATCACGGGTGAGCTGGCGCCGCGTTCCAGCCTCTCCGAGATGGCCCTCTCGGAGACCTTCGGTGTGAGCCGCACCCCGATCCGTGAGGCCCTCAAGCAGCTTCAGATCGAGGGACTGGTCGAGGTGCGGCCCCGGGTGGGCACCTTTGTCGCGGTGCCGTCCCGGCGGGAGCTGACCGAGCTGTTCCAGATGAAGGAGCTGCTGGAGGGCGCCGCCGCCCGGCTGCTGGCCTTCCGCGGGAACGTACCGGAACTGGCCACGCTGGAGGCGAACATGCGCGCGGCCGACGACGCCGTCCGGGACGGCGACACCGACCGTTACGCCTCACTCGTCCACGAGTTCCACGACCTGATCGTCAGCGGGGCCGACAACGGCAAGCTGGAGGCCCACTACCGCACCCTGATGAACCAGTTGGCGTACGCGCGCCTGGTACGCACCTCGCTGTCGCGGCCCGGGAGGCTGAACGCGTCGGACAGCGAGCACCACCGGGTGCTCGGCCTCATCGTCGCCAAGGACGGCGACGGCGCCGAGCGGGTGATGCGCGAGCATGTCCGGCTCAGCCACCAGGCGTTGATGGCCGGGATCGACGAACGGCGGGGCGAGGAGCTGCTGTAGGGCCACGGACACCCGCCGCACACGACAGGCCCTAGGCTCGGGCGAGTTGGCGGCGCAGCCTGGTGAAGGGGCGCGGCCGGTTCGCGGAGAGGACCGCCGTGGTTCTGCCGTCGCGTTCGTACACGGCGAGGAAGTCGCCGAGCGCCGTCTCGCCCTCGACGACGCGTACGGTGTCGGCCGGCGCGCGGTCGCCGGCGAACTGTACGCGCACACCGTACTGGTCGGACCAGAAGTAGGGCCGCCCCGTGTACGTGTCGACGGTGCGCCCCGCGAGGAGGTTGCGGACCGCCACCGCCGGCTGTTCGACCGCGCTGGTCCAGTGTTCCGCCCGTACGGGTACGCCCAGTTCGGGCCGGTGGACCCGGGCGACATCGCCGACGGCGACGATGTGCGGCGCGGCGGTCACACACCCCGCGTCGCAGAGCACACCGTCGTCCACACCGAGCCCGGAGCCGGCCAGCCAGTCGGTGCGCGGGGTGACACCGATGCCGACGACGACCACCTCGGCCGGGAGTGTGCGCCCGTCGGCCAGCTCCACCGACTCCACCCGGGTACGGCCGCGCAGCGCCACCACCCCGGCGCCGCACAGGAGTTGTGTGCCCCGCAGAGCGTGCAGCGCGGCGAGCGCCGCCGCCATCTCCGTGCCGAGCTGAGGCAGCAGCGGCCAGGCGGCGGCTTCGACCACAGTGACGTCGTGGCCCAGTTCCCGGCAGGAGGAGGCGACTTCGGCGCCGATGAAGCCCGCGCCGATCACGACCACCCGGCGGGGCCCCGCGTGCAGATCGGCCCGCAGCGCCACGGCGTCGTCGAGGGTGCGCAGGGTGTGGACGCCCGGCGGCCGGGGCGTGGTGCCGGGGAGGGCCCGCGCGGCGGCGCCCGTGGCGAGGACGAAGCCGTCGGCGCGGAGCCGGCGCCCACCGGCCAGGGTGATCTCCCGCGCCCCCGGGTCGAGGTGTGTGGCGCGCGCGCCGAGCAGCCACTCCACATCGAGCGCCTCGTCGTCGGGTTCGAGCAGGGCCTCGGGGGCGGGCTCGGCCGCGGCGGTGAGGAACCGCTTGGAGAGCGGCGGGCGGTCGTAGGGGCGGTGGGGCTCCTCGCCGATCACGGTGACGCGCCCGTCGAACCCCTGGTCGCGCAGCGCCCGTACGGCGTGCACCGCGGCCAGCGAGCCGCCGACCACGGCGACCGACCTCATACGGCGCCGCCTTCGGCGGCGACGGCCACCGGCACGGCCACCTCGGCCGCCACGGCCACCGGTGCCGCCAGGGCCACCGGTACCGCGACACCGGCCACGGCCACGGCCACGGCGGGGATCGGTGTGGCCACCCGTACATGGATCACACCGTCGAGGATCTCGACGCCGTGGGTCCGGACGGGCCTGCGCGCGGGCGGGCAGCTCGGCGCGCCCGTGCGCAGATCGAACGAGGCGGCGTGCAGCGGGCATTCGACCTGGCAGTTCTCGACCCAGCCCTCGGAAAGCGAGGCATCCTGGTGGGTACAGGTGTCATCGATCGCGTAGAACTCACCCTCGGCGTGGAACACGGCGATGGGTGGTTCTGTGTCGATGCGGATGGCTTCGCCCTCCGGCAGATCCTCAAGGCGGCAGACAGGAATCACAGGCCCCCCTCACGCGAATCAATATCGTACGGTTGTACATGACGCATCGCGAGGCGCGATGCGCAACAGAATCCTGGCCGAACGCCCGGCCGTCAAGGGCTTCCAGAAACGACGGCCGGAACGGAACGCCGGTGGATGGGATCGGAAACGTGGCGGACACAACTGAAGAGACGAACGAGGGAAAGCGGGGCCCTTCGGGCTCCGTCCAGTCGGTCGACCGGGCGGTGAGCGTGCTGGAGATCCTCGCCCAGCAGGGCGAGGCCGGAGTCACCGACATCGCCGACGAGTTGGGCGTCCACAAGTCGACCGCGTTCCGGCTGCTCGGGGTGTTGGAGAGCCGGGGGCTGGTCGGCCAGGAGAAGGACCGCGGGAAGTACTACCTCGGCGCCGGCGTGCTCCGTCTGGCCGGCGCGGCGGCGCTGCGCCTGGACATCTCCCAGGAGGGCGTCGGGGTGATCAGGACGCTGGCGGAGGAGACCGGCGAGACGGCCAACATCGCGATCCTGGACAGCGACGCGGCGGTCAACATCATGCAGGCGCGCGGCCCCGCCGCCGTCACCGCGCACAACTGGCTGGGGCGGCGCTTCGCCCTGCACGCGACGGCCACCGGCAAGGTCCTGATGGCCCATCTCCCGAAGGAGCGGCGCGAGGCGCTGCTCGCGGACCCGCCCGAGCGCTTCACCGAGCGGACGATCACCGACCGGGCGGTCCTGCGGGCCGAGTTGGCGGTCGTGGCCGAGCAGGGGTACGCCTGCACGACGGAGGAGCTGGAGAGCGGGCTGAACGCCGTCGGGGCCGAGGTCAGGGCGCACGACGGCTCGGTCATCGGCGCGATCGGGGTCTCCGGGCCGGCGTACCGCATGACCGGTGACGCGCTGCCGGAGGCGGTCAAGAAGGTGGTGGAGGCGGCCCAGGAACTGTCCGGCCGCTTGGGGCACAGCGCCCGGGACGCCGGCTGACGGCGGATCAGATTTTTCTTGCCGCCACGCGGGGACCGGTGAGCAGCGCTTCCCCGGGGGCCTTTACCTGTCGTTAACCGGGTGCCCTTGACACCCCCTGCCGCCGTTCCCAGGATGTCTCACATAGCGCAACGCGCACCGCAGCACGCAACAAGGGCGGGGCGGTGTGGCCGGTCCCCGCTGTCCGGCCACAGCCCCGCCCTGTCCCCGCCGCACACCGCACCGCCGCCGCGCACCGCACCGCGAACCTCACACCGCACCGCGAACCGCACCGCACGCCGCGCACCTCGCATCGCACATCACACCGCACCGCAAACCTCGCGCACCGCACCGCACCGCAGACCTCGCGTCCGCACTCCGTACCTCGCACACCCCTGACCGCACCGATCCGAGGAGGGGTATGTCCCGCACGCTCGACCCCGCAGCGCGTGTCGTCATCATCGGGGCCGGCATCGTCGGCTGCTCCCTCGCCGACGAGCTCACCGCCCGCGGCTGGCGCGACGTCACCGTACTGGAGCAGGGGCCGCTGCCCGCCCCCGGCGGCTCCACCTCGCACGCCCCCGGTCTGGTGTTCCGGGCCAACCCCTCGAAGACCATGACCGAGTTCGCCCGGTACACCGCCGAGAAGTTCGCCGGTCTCGACGTCGACGGGCTGCCCTGTTTCCACCGGGTGGGCGGGGTGGAGGTGGCCACGACACCCGAGCGGTGGGCCGATCTGCACCGCAAGGCCGGTTATGCCGCCTCCTGGGGCGTGGCCGGTGAACTGATCACCCCGGAGCGGTGTGCCGAGCTGTGGCCACTGCTCGATCCCGGTCAGCTGCTCGGCGGGTTCCACACCCCCGGCGACGGGCTGGTCCGCGCCGTGCTCGCCTGCCGGGCACAGACCCGCCGGGCCGAGCGGCGCGGTGCCCGCTTCCTGGAGCGGCACACCGTGACCGGGATCGACCGGGCGGACGGCCGGGTCACCGGGGTCGTCACCGACCGGGGGAGCTTCCCCGCCGATGTCGTGGTCTCGGCGGCGGGCTTCTGGGGGCCGGTCATCGGCGCGCTGGCGGGGGTGCCCGTACCCCTGCTGCCGCTCGCCCACCAGTACGTACGGACCGCGCCGCTGCCCGCGCTCGCCGGTGCCGACGACCCGCGGACGGAGACGAACCGGCCGATCCTGCGTTTCCAGGACGCCGACCTCTACTTCCGCGAACACACCGACCGCATCGGCATCGGCTCGTACGACCACCGGCCGCTGCCCGTCGACCCGTTCACGCTGCCCGCGTACGACGACGCCGACGTCATGCCGTCCTCGCTCGCCTTCACCGAGGACGACTTCGCCCGCGGCTGGGCGGAAGCGGCGCGGCTGCTGCCCGCGCTCGCCACGAGCCGTGTCGAGGAGGGCTTCAACGGGGTCTTCTCCTTCACCTCCGACGGGATGCCGGTCCTCGGCGAATCCCGTGAGCTGCGCGGATTCTGGCTGGCCGAGGCCGTGTGGGTGACCCACTCCGCCGGGGTGGCGAAGGCCGTCGCCGAGTGGCTGACGGACGGGCGGCCCTCGGTCGACGTCCACGAGTGCGATCTCCACCGCTTCGAGGAGGTCCAGCTCTCGCCCGGTTACGTGGCCGAGCGCGGCGCGCGGCAGTTCGCCGAGGTGTACGACATCGTCCATCCGCTCCAGCCCGCCGAGCGGCCCCGGCCGCTGCGCGTCTCGCCCTTCCACGCCCGCCAGCAGGAGCTGGGGGCGGTGTTCCTGGAGAGCGGCGGGTGGGAACGGCCGCACTGGTACGAGGCGAACGCGCCGCTCGCCGCCTCGGTGGAGCTGCCCGGCCGCGACGCCTGGTCGGCCAGGTACTGGTCGCCCGTCGCGGCGGCCGAGGCCCGCGCCACCCGCGAGAGGGTGGCCCTGTACGACATGACACCGCTGCGGCGGCTGGAGGTCACCGGCGCCGGGGCCCTGGACTTCCTCCAGCGCATGACCACCAACCAGCTCGCGAAGAAGCCGGGCGCGGTCACGTACACCCTGCTGCTGGACGAGGCCGGCGGGATCCGCAGCGATCTGACCGTCGCCCGCCTCGGGGAACGGCACTTCCAGGTCGGTGCCAACAGCGGGCAGGACCTGGACCTGCTGCTGCGGCACGCGCCGGACGGCGTCCAGGTCAGGGACATCACCTCCGGCACCTGCTGCATCGGGGTCTGGGGCCCGCTCGCCCGCGCGCTGGTCCAGCCGCTGACCCGCGACGACTTCTCGCACGGGGCGTTCGGCTACTTCCGGGCCCGGCGGACCTGGATCGGGGACGTACCGGTGACCGCGATGCGGCTGAGCTATGTCGGGGAGCTGGGGTGGGAGCTGTACACCGGCGCCGACACGGGGCTGCGACTGTGGGACACCCTGTGGGAGGCGGGCCGGGAGCTGGGGGCCGTCGCCGCCGGGCGCAGCGCCTTCGACAGCCTGCGGCTGGAGAAGGGGTACCGCGCCTGGGGCCGGGACATGACCACCGAACACGACCCGTACGAGGCGGGCCTCGGCTTCGCCGTGCGGATGGACAAGGGCGACTTCGCCGGCCGGGAGGCGCTGGTGGGCCGCTCCCCGGAGAGCCGCACACGCGCCCTGGCCTGTCTGACACTGGACGATCCCGCGGCGGTGGTGCTCGGCAAGGAGCCGGTGCAGGTGGACGGAACGGTGGTCGGGTACGTCACCAGCGCCGGGTACGGCTACTCGATCGGCCGGACCGTGGCGTACGCCTGGCTGCCCGCGGCCCACGCGGTGCCGGGGACGGCGGTGTCCGTCGAGTACTTCGGGGAGAAGATCCCCGCGACGGTGGCGGCGGAGCCGCTCTTCGACCCGGGCATGTCCCGTATCCGCCGCTGACCCGCTGCGACGGCCCCGGCCCGCCCCCGCTCGCCCCCTGGAGGAACCCATGGCACCGACGTATGACGTGATCGTTCTCGGGCTCGGCGGTATGGGCTCGGCCGCCGCCTGCCACCTCGCCGCGCGCGGCGTCCGGGTGCTGGGCCTGGAGAAGTTCGGACCGGTCCACAACCGGGGCTCCAGCCACGGCGGTTCCCGGATCACCCGGCAGTCCTACTTCGAGGACCCGGCGTACGTGCCGCTGCTGCTGCGCAGTTACGAGCTGTACGAGCGGCTGGAGCGGGACACCGGGCGCCGGGTGGCGACGTTGTGCGGCGGTGTGATGGTGGGCCGTCCCGGGAGTCTCGCCGTGTCGGGGTCGCTGCGTTCGGCGCGGCAGTGGGATCTGCCGCACGAGATGCTCGACGCGAAGGAGATCCGGCGGCGCTTCCCGACCCTGACTCCGCGCGACGACGAGGTCGCCCTGTTCGAGGCACGCGCGGGGCTGGTCCGCCCGGAGAACACCGTCGCCGCCCATGTCCAACTGGCCACCCAGGCAGGCGCGGAGCTGCGTTTCGAGGAGCCGGTGACCCGCTGGGAGGAGCTGCCGGGCGGCGCGGGCGTACGGGTGCACACACCGGAGAACGCGTACACCGCGGGCCAGTTGGTGATCTGCCCCGGCGCGTGGGCGCCGGCGCTGCTGGCCGACCTGGGGGTGCCGTTCACCATCGAGCGGCAGGTCATGTACTGGTTCCGGCCGGAGGGCGGGATCACCCCCTTCCTCCCCGAGAACCATCCCATCTACATCTGGGAGGACGCCGACGGTGTGCAGGTGTACGGCTTCCCCGCCATCGACGGCCCCGGCGGCGGCGCCAAGGTCGCCTTCTTCCGCAAGGGCACGGTGTGCACCCCGGAGACCATCGACCGGACCGTGCGCGAGGAGGAGGCCGAGGCGATGGCCGCGCACATGCGCCGCCACATCCCGGCCCTGCCGGGCACCTTCCTGCACGCCGCGACATGCATGTACTCCACCACCCCCGACGAGCACTTCGTCATCACCCGGCATCCGGCCCATCCGGCGACCGTGACCGTGGCCTGCGGATTCTCCGGGCACGGCTTCAAGTTCGTCCCCGTGGTCGGCGAGATCCTCGCCGATCTCGCGCTCACCGGCACCACCGGTCACCCCATCGAGCTGTTCGATCCGCGCCGGCTCTCCGCCGCGGCGACCTGAGAGGCAGAACCGCCATGACGACCACGCCTCCGTCCGTGCGGAGCGGCACGGCCCCGAGCCTGATCTCCACGCTCCCGGGCCCCTGCTACACCGACCCCGCGATCTTCGCCCTGGAGCAGGAGAGGATCTTCGAGTCGCTCTGGTTCTGCGCGGTGCGCGGCGCCGATCTCGCGGGGCCCGGCGCCTTCCGTACCGTACGGATCGGGCGCGAGTCGGTGCTCGTCACCCGGAACAGAAAGGGTGAGCTGCGCGCCTTCCTCAATGTGTGCCGGCACCGGGGGGCCCGGCTGTGCACGGAGGAGTCGGGCGAGGTGCGCCGCAACCTCCAGTGTCCGTACCACGCCTGGACCTACGACCTGGACGGGAGGCTGATCGCGGCGCCCAACCTGGTGAGGATGCCGGATGTCGACCGGGTCGCGTACGGGCTGCGCCCCGTCCATCTGCGGGAGTGGCTCGGGTACGCGTGGCTGTGCCTGGCCGAGGAGCCGCCGTCCTTCGAGGACACGGTGCTCGGCGCGGCGGTGGAGCGGCTGGGGGATGCCGCGTCCATCGAGCGCTACCGCACCGAGGAGCTGGCGCTCGGCAGGCGCATCACCTACGACGTGCGGGCCAACTGGAAACTCATCGTCGAGAACTTCATGGAGTGCTACCACTGCGCGACGATCCACCCCGAACTCACCGAGATCCTGCCGGAGTTCGCGGAGGGTTTCGCGGCCCAGTACTACGTGGGGCACGGCGCGGAGTTCGCGCCGGAGGCCCGGGGCTTCACGGTGGACGGCAGTGCGGGGCCGGGCCGGCTTCCGTCGATCGCCGACGAGCAGGACCGGCGGTACTACGCGATCACCGTGAAGCCGACCGTCTTCGTCAATCTGGTCCCCGACCATGTGATCCTGCACCGGATGTTCCCGCTGGCCGCGGACCGTACGGTGGTGGAGTGCGACTGGCTGTACGCGCCCGAGGTGGTGGCCCGGGGCGCGGACCTCGCCAAGTCGGTGGAGCTGTTCCACCGGGTCAACGCCCAGGACTTCGAGGCGTGTGAGCGCACCCAGCCGGGGATGAGCTCCCGGGTCTACCGGGAGGGCGGTGTGCTCGTCCCGTCGGAACACCACATCGGCACCTTCCACCACTGGGTGACGGAGCGGCTGGCGGACCGGCCGGGCTGACGGCTCCGGGGCGGCCACCGGACCGATCAGGCCGCTGGGCGGCTCAGGTCGCGGGGGTGGTGGCGCAGGCCGGGTGGCCCCAGCCGTCCGGGTTCTTGGCGATGGACTCGCCCGCCGCGTAGGAGCGTCCGCAGCGGCAGCGGCCGGGGAACTTGGCGTTGAGGGTCCTGCGCGCCCCGGATTTCGCCCCGGACTTCGCCGCGCGTTCTCCGCGGGTCTTCGACGCCGGTCCCGTACGGGACCCACCGGCGCGTACGGTGTCGGGCGCGGGCGGCGGCTGCGGTGAGCCGTGCTCGCTGCCCGCGGCCCGCTGGGCGAGGGCGGCCTGGCTGGCGGCGCGGTCGGCGAAGTCGTTGAGCCGGTCACCGTCGACCTGGTGGGCGGGCACGTAGCGGAACTCCACGGACCGGCCGCCGAGCAGGGTGTCGATCCGGGCGACCAGCTCCTGATTGGCGACCGGCTTGCCCGAGGCGGTCTTCCAGCCCTTGCGCTTCCAGCCGGGCAGCCAGGTCGTGACGGCCTTCATCGCGTACTGGGAGTCCATCCGGACCTCCAGCGCGACCTCGGGGTCGGTGGCGGCCAGCAGCCGCTCCAGCGCGGTGAGTTCGGCGACGTTGTTGGTCGCCGTGCCCAGCGGGCCCGCTTCCCAGCGGACGGGGGTCTCCTCGCCGTCGGCGATGACCCAGGCCCAGCCGGCGGGCCCGGGATTTCCTTTCGACGCCCCGTCACACGCGGCGATTACGCGTTCAGCCATGCCGCAGATCATGCCAGGACTCCGGCCCGCCGGCCGCCACACCCCCGGGCGGGCGCCCCGCGGCCCGGCTCCGCCCGCCCGCGGCCGGTCGGCCCGAGGATCTGGCCGGGGTCAGCCGGCCCGGGGACCTTCCGGGGCTCCCGGGCCGGGTCCTGGGACGCCTCCCGGCGCGTCCCCCGGGCCGGGCTCCCGGCCGGTGAAGGACTCCAGCAGGCGCGGCGGCGCGGCCTGCTTCCAGGAGTCCACCAGGATGTCGTACAGCTCGTCGAGATCGTCCAGGGCGCGCAGCCGCACCCGGACCCACGCGGAGCCCGCCTCGTGGGGCGGCACCCAGAACTTCTCCGGCTCGGCGGCGATCAGCTCCGCCCGCTCGTGCCGGGGGCAGCGGACCGCGAACGACGTCTCGTCGTCCGGGACCGTGATGAACATCTTTCCCGCGACCCGGAAGGTCGGCATGGACCAGGCTTCCTTCTCCACCGTCTCCGGCAGGGAGAGCGCGATACGGCGAACATCGTCAGAATCGATCACGCCCGTCAGCGTAGACGGGGGCACTGACAGCGGGGCCGGGTGAGGGAGCGGGCCGCGGCCGGGCCCCCTCCCGCCCGCCGGAGGACGCCGTAGCGGGGTTGCCTCATTCGCGCTCTTGACCGGTTCATGTCACGCATTCAGGATGACCCGCACACGGGCCGCGCCCGTGCGTGCCACCAGCACGGCACAAGGGGCCTCACGGCTCCCGCTCCCCCACACCTCCACCTCCAGGAGCCCCCATGCGACTGCGTATCCGCGGAAGCGGCGCCGTCCGCCGCAGACGGACCGTCACCCTCACCGCCCTCGCGCTGGCCCTCGCCCTCGGCGCCAGTGCCACGGCCAGCGGCGCCGACGACACCCCCTCGGCCGCCGCGGCCCGGGCCGCCGCCGGCGAGGACCTCCAGCAGTACGAGATCCGGACGCACTCCACCTCCGCGACGCGCACGGCGCTCGCCAGGACCGGTGTGACCATCGACGAGTCGGACAGCGAGACCGTGGTCGTCTCCGCCCGCGCCGCCGAACTGCGGAAGCTGCGCGCGCTGGGGTACGACCCCACGCCGCTGGGCGCCGTGCCCGACCGTTCCGCCGGGGCCGAGGCCGTGCCCTTCGACTTCCCCTCGGCCGACTCGAACTACCACAACTACGCCGAGATGACGAGCGAGATCAGCTCCGTCATCGCGGCGAACCCCGGCATCGTGAGCCGGCGCGTCATCGGCACCTCGTACCAGGGCCGCGACATCGTCGCCATCAAGATCAGCGACAATGTCGCCACCGACGAGAACGAGCCCGAGGTCCTGTTCACCCACCACCAGCACGCGCGCGAACACCTCACCGTCGAGATGGCGCTGTACCTGCTGAAGAACCTGACCTCCGGGTACGGCACCGACTCGCGCGTCACCGACATCGTGAACAACCGCGAGATCTGGATCGTCCCGGACCTCAACCCGGACGGCGGGGAGTACGACATCGCCACCGGCTCGTACCGGAGCTGGCGCAAGAACCGTCAGCCCAACTCCTCGTCCAGCGCGGTCGGTACCGACCTCAACCGCAACTGGGCCTACCGCTGGGGCTGCTGCGGCGGTTCCTCCGGCAGCGCCTCGTCCGAGACCTACCGGGGCGCCGCCGCCGAGTCCGCGCCCGAGGTGAAGGTCGTGGCGGACTTCGTACGGAGCCGGGTCGTCGGCGGCAGCCAGCAGATCAAGGCCGCGATCGACTTCCACACCTACAGCGAACTGGTGCTGTGGCCCTTCGGCTACACCACCGCGGACACCACGACCGGGATGACCGCGGACGACCGCAACGCGTTCGCCACGGTGGGGCGGAAGATGGCCGCGAGCAACGGCTACACCCCGGAGCAGTCCAGCGATCTGTACATCACGGACGGCTCGATCGACGACTGGCTGTGGGGTGCGCAGAAGATCTTCGCGTACACCTTCGAGATGTATCCGTCGTCGAGTTCGGGCGGCGGCTTCTACCCGCCCGACGAGGTGATCACCCGGGAGACGAGCAGGAACCGCGACGCGGTGCTCCAGCTCCTGGAGAACGCGGACTGCATGTACCGGTCCATCGGCAAGGAGTCGCAGTACTGCTGACGGCGCGACAGGGGTGGGGCCACCCCCCGGGGGGCGCCCCACTCACCACACACATGTAAACAAAAACACAAAAGTAAAGCGACGTAAAGGTAGAGTCACCAACAGAACAGGCCATACG
>NZ_JBHURV010000044.1:0-24490 GCF_042673865.1 Streptomyces sp. NPDC056987 | reverse complement strand
GTGGGGGTGCTCCTGCTCTGGTACACCGCGTATTTATTTTCCGGTTCCCTCGGATGGGAGGCGCTTTCTTCCGGCGGGCGCCCCGGGGGTCCCCCCCCCGGGGTGGCGCCACCCCTGTCACCTGCCACTTGACTCCATTC
This sequence comes from Streptomyces sp. NPDC056987, assembly GCF_042673865.1. Lineage (NCBI taxonomy): Bacteria > Bacillati > Actinomycetota > Actinomycetes > Kitasatosporales > Streptomycetaceae > Streptomyces > Streptomyces sp. NPDC056987. The sequence continues at coordinate 24,350 of NZ_JBHURV010000044.1, read as the reverse complement.
GCACACATGTCTCGCGAGATCAAGGTAGCGTCCCGATCCGAACGGACAGTCCGGCAAGGGGTGAAGGAGGCGGGAGTGACGGAGCCATCCGATCACACGCGGCCCGGGCGACGCACGGTGCTGGAGCCGACGCATGTCATGCGCCGCCGGCGGCCCCGCGCGCTCTCCGACTTCACGGAGCTCTTCCGGCCGGAGGACACCGACCCCGAGAGCCGGGAGGACGGCCGGGGCGAGGGCTGGGAACAGGTCCCGCTCGACGCGAAGCCGGCCGGAGCGCCGGGACCGCCGGGTCCGTCAGGAGCATCGGGGCCGTCCGGGCCGTCCCGGGGACCCCACGGGAGCCGATCGGCCCGGCACTCCGCCCAGGACAGCCAGGACACCGAGGAGTTGCCGCCCGTCCCCGCCCAGGCCGGCGCGGGCGGGTGGACGGCCGGGGTGGTACGGCCGCGCAACGCCCGGTTCACCGCCCTGCTCTCGGTGGCCGCCGCCGGGGTGGTGGGTTTCGGCATCGCGCTGCTGCTCACCTGGGGCGGTTCGGGCGGCACCAGCGAGGCCGCGGAGCCGCCCCCCGCTCCGGCCCCCACCACGGAGCCGCCCGGGAACCCCACTCCGGCCCCGACGGGCCCGCCCGCCGGCACCACACCCCCGGCCGCCCCCGCCGACCCGGGCGCCACCGCCCCCGTACTCCAGGAGGGCGACAGCGGCCCGGAGGTCACCGAGTTGCAGGAGCGGCTGCTGCGCATCCCGAACGTGTACGAGGGCGGCGGTGTCACCGGAACGTACGACACCACACTGACCGAGGCCGTCGGCCGGTTCCAGCTCTGGTACGGCATCCGGGGCGACGAGACCGGCGTCTACGGCGACGACACCCGCCGTGACCTCGAATCCCGTACCGGTCCGTAGCGTCGGTCGTCCGGATCGGCGGGTCAGCCGCCCGGGGCGAAGCCGCCCGTCACCTCGGCGGGGCCGCCGGAGGAGGTCGCCCGTGCCGTGTAGCGGTCGCCCTCGGCGTCGCGGCCGCCCTCGGCGTGGTTGTACTGGCCCGCGAAGACGTGTTCGCCGGCCGGGACGGTCGCGCCGTCGCGCAGGGTCCACCGGTAGACCAGCGCGCCGTCCCGTACCCGGACGGAGACGGTGAAGTCCTCCTCGGGCAGCGACCGCCAGGAGCCGGCGTCCTCGATCCCCCCGGTCTCGGCGATGCGCAGCTCCACCGTGAGCGCCGTCAGCGGCTGCTCGGTCCTGAGGGTGATGTTGCTCTGCGCCCAGTAGGCGTTGCTGTTCGGGTCCACGACACCGTCCGACCGGAGATAGCCGCTCCCGGCCGTGGCGGGGTCCTCCGGGCTCCGGCTCGGCGACCGCTCCACCGGGGCGCGCGGGGACGAGATGCCGGGCGCGGGGGCCGCGGGCGGTCCCGCCGGGTCCGGGGAGGCCACCACCGTCTGGTGCGGGGAGCCCTGGGTGGTGACGAGCGCGAGCGCTCCGACGCCGAGCGCCCCGGCCGCCGCGGCCGTCACCACGGCCACCCGCGGCCAGCCGGCCGGCCGCCCGCGGCGCGCGGGGTGTCCCGCGGGCCTCGGGCCCGCCATACCGCGCTCCACACGCGCGAGCATGCGCGCGCGATCGGGGCGGTGCTCCCCGGCCAACTCCCGCAACCGCGCGGGCAGGTCGTCGTCCACCATCAGCCCCTGCCTCCTCCGGTACCGTCCGCCGCGACCGTGGCGTGCACCCGCTGCGGCGACGTGCCCGGGCCGAGCAGCCGTTGCAGCTCGGCCATGCCCCGGGACGTCTGACTCTTGACGGTACCCACCGAGATGCCGAGGGTGAGCGCCGTGTCCCGTTCCGAGAGGTCGAGGGCGTGGCGCAGCACCACACAGGCGCGTTTGCGGAACGGCAGCCGGCGCAGCGCCGTCCGTACGTCGAGCACGGCGGGCACGTCGGGCCCGTCGAACCGGTCGCCGCGCTGCGACCAGAACAGCGCGACGCGGCGGCGCTCCCGTACGGCGCTGCGGATACGGGACTTGGCCAGGTTGGTGACCACCCCGCGGGCGTACGCGACGGGGTGGTCGGCCGCCCTGACCCGGTCCCAGCGGTGCCAGAGCGCGAGCAGGGCGTCCGAGGCGAGATCGTCGGCCGTGTCGGCCTCGCCGGTCAACAGGTAGGCCAGCCGGGAGAGTTCCGCGTAATGCCGTTCGAAGAACGCGTGGAACTCGGCGGCGGTGGCGTCGTCGACAACTGTGCCCACGATGCCGCTCCTTGTCTCCTCCTGGCCCGGCCGCCGGGCGGGTCACGGCACCGGGGTTCGTGAGCGTAGCAGCGGGATCCGCCGATGGCGTCTCCTCTGCGCGCGGCCCGGTGCCGGGACCTGTTCCGCCGTCGGTAATCGGCCACGCCGGTCGAGGCGCACCGTGTGGGGCACCGGGACGGCGGCCGGGCACGTACGACGGTCAGCGGTGGGCGAACCAGCTCTCGGCGGGCAGGAGCCTGGTGTCGTAGCCGAAGAGTGCCTGGTTCTCCCAGGCGTTGCCCGAGGACGGGTCCTGCGGGTCCCAGCCGCTGCCCTTCACCGCGGTCCAGGCCGGCTCCCAGTAGACGATACCCAGGCCGCGCCCGCCCGGGACCGCCTCGACGACGTTCATCACGTCGCGCAGGTTGGCGGCCTGGCCGGCGGGGGTCGCCGGGTAGCCGGGCGCCAGCTGGCCGCTGGTGGCGATGTTGTTCTCCAGGAAGTCGCCGTTGGCGAGGGTGCTGGCGTACGCGGTCTCGGCGACCAGCACCGGCTTGCCGTAGCGGGCGGACACGTCGTCCAGATTGGCCTGGAGTCCGGAGAGCGGTCCGTGCCAGTACCCGTAGTAGGAGAGGGCGATCACGTCGAAGGGCACCTGACGGGCCACCGCCTGGTCGAACCACCAGCGGGTGCCGGCGTTGTCGCCGCCCTTGGCGAGGTGCAGCGCGACCTGGGTGGTGGACGAGACGGCCTTCGCGGCCTGGGCGCCGGAGGTCAGCAGGCCGGCGAGCTGGGTCCAGTTGTCGGTGGAGCCCTCCGGCCAGAGCATGCCGCCGTTGATCTCGTTGCCGATCTGGACCATGTCGGCCGTGGTGCCCTGCGCCTTGAGGGCGTTCAGCACGTCGTAGGTGTGGTTGTAGACATCGGTACGGAGCTGGCTGTACGGGTGCGAGGCCCAGGCGGCGGGCTTGTTCTGCTGGCCGGGGTCGGCCCAGCGGTCCGAGTAGTGGAAGTCGATCAGTACCTTCATGCCCTCGGCCTTGGCCCGCTTGGCCAGGGCGAGGACGCGTGCCTTGTTGTTGTAGCCGTCGGCCGGGTTCACCCACACCTTGAGCCGTACGTAGTTCATGCCCGCCCCGCGCAGCAGGCCGAGCGCGTCGCCGCGCTGCCCGGTGGCGCTGCTGTAGACGGCGCCGAACGCCTCGTTCTTCGGGAGGGTGGAGAGGTCGCCGCCCTTGACGGCGAGCCCGGTGGCGCCCGGCGCGAACGTCAGGTCGTCGAAGTTGGCCCACTCCCCCGCGTGCGCGTCGGAGTTGAGGCTGACGGTGCAGTTGCCGCCGGTCACCCGGACCGAGGTGACGAGACGGATCCAGGCACCATTGGCGGTGGGCGGCAGATCCGTGCGCTGCTCGGCACCGCCGCAGTTGCGCAGGGCGATGTACGCGGAGTTCTGGCCGCCGCTGGAGCGGACACGGGCGCTGAGTGTGTATGTGCCGTCGGCGAGCCCGGTCAGGTACTGGTAGGTCTCGACCTTGTACGCGGCGGCCGACCAGTGGCTGAGGCGGCGGTTCCCGGAGGCGCCGCCGTTCTCGGTGAAGGAGGCGGCGTGCTGTCCGGCGGCCGAGTAGGTCGACCAGCCGGTGGGGGTGGCGGTCCCGGTGGCGTCGGCCTCGAAGCCGGGGTTGGTGAGCGTCGCGGCGGCCCGGGCCTGCTGGGCGGGGAGCGCGGTCAGGAGCAGCGCGCCGAGCGCGGCTATGGCGGTGGCCCCGAGTCGGGTGCGCCAGGTGCGGTGTGCGAGGTGCATCGTCGATGTCCCTTCGACCGGTGGGTGGGCAGGCGGTGTGTCCCGGTGGTGCTCGGTGGTCCGTGTGCGGCTCGTCGGCACGCGCCCTGCTCGGTGGTACGTGTGCCGATCGGTGCTACGTGTGCCTTCCGGTGGTACGGGTGCCTTCCGGTGGTACGCGGGGCGGCCGGGCGTACCACCGGAAGGCGGCGCTCAGACGTCCAGCTTCACGACCCGTACGGCTCCGGCCGGCAGCGCGAGCCCGCCCGAGGCCCGTTCTCCGGTGAGGAGTTCGGTGCCCGCGGCGGGCAGCGGCACCTTGGCGTCCGTGGCGGTGTGGTTGAGGGCGAACACGTACTCCCCGCTCTCCCCGGACCGGCGGACGACCTCGACGTCGTGCGGCAGTTCGGCGCGCGGCGCAATCCCGGCGTCGTCGGCGGCGGCGCCGAGGATGGTGTCGAGCGCGCCGGGGGCGAGCCGGGTGGAGACGTACCAGGCGGTGCCGCGGCCGAGGCGGTGTCGGGTGACGGCCGGGTGGCCCGCGGCGAGCCCGTCGGCGTAGGTCCACACCGTCTCGGCCCCCTGCGGGACGACGAACTCGCTCCACACGTCGGCGGTCAGTTCGGAGCCGTCGGCCGCGGTGATCCGGACGCGTTCGCCCTCGCCGAGCGGGGAGAACTCCTCGACGGTCAGGCCGAGGACGTCGCGCAGCGCGCCGGGGTGGGCGCCGGGGTGGACGGCGTCGTGTTCGTCGACGATGCCGGAGAAGTACGAGACGACGAGCGTGCCGCCGTTCTCGACGTAGGCGCGCAGGTTGCGGCCGGTCGCCTCGGTGGCGAGGTAGAGGGCGGGCACCACGACGAGCGGGTAGCGGGAGAGATCGGCCTCGGGGTGGGCGAAGTCCACGGTGAGGTGGCGGTCGTAGAGCGCCTCGTAGAAGGAGTCGGCGCGCTCGCGGGCGTCGTGGTCCTCGCTCGGCCGCCATTCGAGGCGCTGCGCCCACCAGGACTGCCAGTCCCAGACGACGGCGGCGTCGGCGACGGTACGGGTGCCGCGTACGGTGGCGAGGCTGTCCAGGTGGGCGCCGAGGCCGACCACCTCGCGCCAGACGCGGCTGTCGGTGCCGGCGTGCGGCACCATCGAGGAGTGGAACTTCTCGGCGCCGCGCCGGGACTGGCGCCACTGGAAGAACAGCGCGCCCTCCGAGCCGCGCGCCACGTGGGCGAGGCTGTTGCGGGCCATCTGGCCGGGCGCCTTGGCGGGGTTGCGGGGCTGCCAGTTGACGCCGCTGGTGGAGTGTTCGAGCAGCAGCCAGGGAGCGCCGCCGGCCACGGACCGGGTGAGGTCGGCGGCCATGGCGAGGTTCACGTGGGTGCGGCGTCCGTCGGTGATCAGGTAGTGGTCGTTGGTGACGAGGTCGACCTCGCGCCCCCAGGCCCAGTAGTCGACGGATTCGCACTGGCTGAGGGCGGTCATGAAGTTGGTGGTGACGGGGATGCCGGGGGCGAGCCGGTGGAGCAGGTCCCGTTCCCGTACGAAGTTCTCGCGCATCGTGGCGTCGGCGAAGCGCGCGTAGTCGAGCCGGTGGGCGGGGTTGCACACGGTGGGGGTGGCCCGGGGCGGCTGGATCTCCTCGAAGGAGCCGTAGCGCTGGCCCCAGAAGGCGGTGCCCCAGGCCTCGTTGAGCGCGTCGAGGTCCTGGTGGGCGGCGCGCAGCCAGGTACGGAAGTGGACGGCGCACCCGTCGCAGTAGCAGGCGCTGACTGGGACGCCGTACTCGTTGTGGACGTGCCAGAGGGCCAGCGCGGGGTGGGAGCCGTAGCGCAGGGCGAGCTGTTCGGTGATGGCGGAGGAGGCCGCGCGGTACGCGGGTGAGCTGTGGCAGATCGCGCCGCGTGAGCCGAAGGCGTACCGCGTGCCCTCGCGGCTGACGGGGAGCGCCTCCGGGTGGTCGCGGTAGAACCAGGCGGGCGGGGCGACGGTGGGGGTGCCGAGGTCGACCCGTACGCCGTTCTCGTGGAGCAGGTCGACGACCCGGTCCAGCCAGCCGAAGTCGTAGCGGCCCGGCTCCGGTTCGAGCAGGGCCCACGAGAAGATGCCGATCGACACGAGGTTGACGCCGGCCTCGCGCATGAGGCGTACGTCCTCCTGCCAGACGGCCTCCGGCCACTGCTCGGGGTTGTAGTCCCCGCCGAACGCCAGGGCGTGTTTCGGGGGGCCCTCGGGCGCGGTCTGCGGCATGGATTGCCTCCTGTGGTGCGGTACGGCTGACGAGCGGACGGGGCCGCCGGGTGCGTCGGGTGTGGGAACGTGCACACATCGCAACGACCCGATGGATCCAACATAAGCGCACAGGAACAACCATTGACAAGTGTCCGGGAAGTTTCTCTACTGTGAACGCTCACAGAGCAGGGCCGGTCCGCCGTACTCAGGTCGCGGACCTCCGTCAGGGTTCGTCAGGGGAGTAACACCATGCAATTCACGACGCGCAGACGCCTCGTGGCCACGTCCCTCGCCATCGCGCTCGGTGCGACCGCGCTCGCCGCGTGCGGCTCCGGTTCGGATTCCGACGACGACGCCGGGGCCGACGGGCCGGCCGACCTCACCTACTGGGCCTGGGCGCCCGGCATGGACAAGGTCGCCGAACTCTGGAACACGACGGAGGGCGAGAAGACCGGCATCAAGGTGACGGTGAAGAAACAGGCCTCGGGCGACGACCTGGTCACCAAGATCATCACCGCGGCCAAGGCGAAGAAGGCCCCCGACCTGGTCCAGGCGGAGTACCAGGCGCTGCCGACCCTGGTCAGCAACGACGTCCTCGCCGACATCTCCGGCGAGGTCGGCGACGCGGAGGAGAAGTTCGCCGCGGGTGTCTGGCAGCAGACCACCCTCGGCACGGACGCCGTCTACGCGGTCCCGCAGGACTCCGGGCCGATGATGTTCTACTACCGCGCGGACCTCTTCAAGGAGTACGGGCTCACCGTGCCCACCACGTGGGACGCGTTCGCCGAGACCGCCCGCGCGCTGAGGAAGAAGGACCCGTCCAAGGCCCTGACGACGTTCTCCAGCAACGACGCGGGCCTGTTCGCCGGTCTCGCCCAGCAGGCGGGCGCCCGGTGGTGGACCACGCAGGGCGACACCTGGAAGGTGGGGATCGACGACGCCGCTACGAAGAAGGTCGCGGACTTCTGGGGCGGTCTCGTCAAGGAGGGCGCCATCGACAACCAGCCCATGTACACCCCGTCGTGGAACAAGGCGCTCAACACGGGCAAGCAGATCGCCTGGGTCAGCGCGGTCTGGGCGCCCGGCACCCTGACGACCGCCGCGCCCGACACCAAGGACAAGTGGGCCATGGCGCCGCTGCCGCAGTGGGACGCGGCCGAGCCGGCGACCGGGAGCTGGGGCGGCTCGTCCACCGGTGTCACCAACGACTCCCCGCACAAGAAGGCCGCGGCGAAGTTCGCCACCTGGCTGAACACCGACAGCGCCGCCCTGGCCGCGATGGTCAAGGAGGGCGGGATCTACCCGGCCGCCACCGCCGCGCAGTCGGGCGGCGCGCTGAGCGAGCCGCCCGCGTACTTCTCGAACCAGCCGGACTTCTACACCACGGCCGCCGAGATCGCGAAGACCACCGCGCCCTCCGCGTGGGGCCCGAACGTGAACGTCGCGTACACCACCTTCCGGGACGCCTTCGCCACCGCGGCCAAGAACAGGTCGGACTTCGGCGCCGCCCTGACCGGCATGCAGGAGGCCACCGTCGCCGACCTGAAGAAGCAGGGCTTCGGGGTCACCGGCTGATGGCCGCCACCCCGCGCCCGGCGGGCGCCTCGGCCCTGTCTTCAAAGTCCCGCCTGGCCCGCGACGCCCGGCACGCACGCTCGCTGCGTTGTCGGAATCGCCCGAGTACGCCCAGTACGCGGACGATCCTCCGCCTTGCGATCGCACGCACCGGACGCCGCGAGCCCCGCCCTACGGGCGGACGGCGCTACTTTGAAGACAGGGCCTCGGGCCGGACGGGCCGGCGGGTGCGCGGCGCGCCGTACGCCTTCCTCCTGCCGGCCGTCACGCTCTTCGCGCTCTTCTTCGCCCTGCCCATCGGGTACGCCCTCTATCTGAGCCTGCGCAAGGTCGAGGTCAAGGGGCTCGGCCTCGGCCGGGGCGCCCGCCAGGAGGTCTGGGCCGGGCTCTCCAACTACGCGGACGCGCTCACCGACTCCCAACTGCTCTCCAGCGCGCTGCGCGTGCTGGGGTACGGGGCGATGGTGGTCCCCGCGATGCTCGGTCTCGCGCTGGTCCTCGCCCTGATGCTGGACGCCGAGCGCACCCGGCTCAGCGGCTTCTCCCGGCTCGCGATCTTCCTGCCGTACGCCGTGCCCGGTGTGATCGCCGCGATGATGTGGGGCTTCCTCTACCTGCCGGACGTGAGCCCCTTCTACTTCCTGCTGGACAAGGCCGGGGTGTCCGTGCCGAACCTCCTGGACGGCGGGCCGCTCTACCTCGCGCTCGCCAACATCGCGCTGTGGGGCGGCACCGGCTTCAACATGATCGTCATCTACACGTCGCTGCGCTCGATCCCCGTGGAGATCTACGAGGCGGCCCGGCTGGACGGCTGTTCGCAGCTCCAGACCGCGCTGCGGATCAAGATCCCCATCGTGGCGCCCGCGCTGGTGCTGACGTTCTTCTTCTCCATCATCGCGACGCTCCAGGTGTTCAGCGAACCCACCACCCTCAAGCCCCTGACCAACTCGCTCTCCACCACCTGGTCCCCGCTGATGAAGGTCTACCAGGACGCCTTCGTCAACGGCGACATCCACGCGGCGGCGGCCACCTCCGTGGTGATCGCGGTCCTGACCCTCCTCCTGTCCTTCGGCTTCCTGAAGGCCGCGAACTCCCGCTCGAACCAGGGAGAGACCCCGTGAACGCCCTCACCACCCGCCGTACCGCGCCCGCGGCCGGCACCACGCCGGGCACCGCGCAGGGGCCGCCGCCCCGGCCGAAGGCCCGGCGCCGGATCGCCTGGGTGCCGACGATCACGCTGCTGGCCGGCGCGCTCTACTGCCTGCTGCCCGTGGCGTGGATCGTGGTGGCCGCCACCAAGTCGGGCCGCGAGCTGTTCTCCACCTTCACCTTCCTGCCCGGCACGGGGTTCGCGGACAACGTCGCGGAGCTGTCCGCGTACCGGGAGGGCGTGTACTGGCGGTGGATGCTCAACTCCCTGTTCTACTCCGGCGCCGGCGCCCTGCTCTCGACGGCGGTCTCCGCCCTCAGCGGCTACGCCCTGGCCGTCTACCGCTTCCGCGGCCGCGAGACGCTCTTCAACGTGCTGCTCGCCGGCGTGCTGATGCCGCCGGTCATCCTCGCCGTACCGCAGTACCTGCTGATGGCGAAGGCCGACCTGGCCGACAGCTATCTGTCCGTGCTGCTGCCGGCGATCCTCTCCCCGTACGGGATCTACCTCGCCCGGATCTACGCGTCGGCGTCCGTGCCCCCCGACGTGGTGGAGGCCGGCCGGATGGACGGCGGGGGCGAGTGGCGGATCTTCCGGTCGGTGGCGCTGCCGATGATGCTGCCGGGGCTGGTGACGGTGTTCCTCTTCCAGTTCGTGGCCATCTGGAACAACTTCCTCCTCCCCTACATCATGCTCGGCGACGATCAGAAGTTCCCCATCACACTGGGTCTGTACACCCTCCTCCAGCAGGGCTCCAACACCCCGGCGCTCTACACTCTGGTCATCACGGGTGCGCTGCTCGCGGTGGTACCGCTGATCGCCCTCTTCCTGGTCATCCAGCGGTTCTGGAGCCTGGACCTGCTGTCCGGGGCCGTAAAGTCCTGACGCGACAGGCACGATCACGAGAGAACGACAGGTATGAGCCGCACGGGCACCAACGGCCGGCGCAAGCCGCCGACCATCCACGACGTGGCACGGGAGGCCGGTGTCTCCCGGGGCACCGTCTCGCGGGTCCTCAACGGCGGCCACTATGTGAGCCCGGCCGCGGAGGAGGCGGTCAACGCCGCGATCCGCAGGACGGGTTATGTCGTCAACCGGCATGCCCGCAGTCTCATCACGGGCCGCTCCGACTCGGTCGCCTTCCTGCTCACCGAGCCGCAGGAGCGGTTCTTCGAGGACCCTAACTTCAATGTGCTGCTGCGGGGATGCACCCAGGCGCTGGCCGCGCACGACATCCCGCTGCTGCTGATGATCGCGGGGACGAAGGACGAACGGCGCCGGATCGCCCGGTACATCACCGCGGGCCATGTCGACGGCGTCCTGCTGGTGTCCAGCCACTCCGGCGACCGGGTCGCCGAGCAACTGCGCGCGGCCCGGGTGCCGTTGGTGGCCTGCGGGAAACCGCTCGGGCAGAGCTCCAAGGTCAGCTATGTCGCGGCCGACGACCGGGACGGCGCGCGCGAGATGGTGCGCCATCTCGTACGCGGCGGGCGCCGGCGGATCGCCACGGTCACCGGCCCGCTGGACACCCCGGGCGGCACGGAACGGCTGGCGGGCTACCGGGAGATCCTCGCCGAGGCCGGTATCGAGGCCGACGAACGGCTGATCGCCGCCGGGGACTACAGCCGGGCGAGCGGGGAGGCCGCCGCCGCGGAACTGCTGCGCCGGGCACCGGATCTCGACGCGGTGTTCGTCGCCTCCGACCTGATGGCGCAGGGGGTGCTCACGGCGCTGCGGGAGGCGGGACGCAGGGTGCCCGAGGATGTCGCGGTGGGCGGTTTCGACGACTCTCCCGCGGCACTGGACACCCGGCCCGCGCTGACCACGATCCGGCAGCCGTGGGACCGTATCAGCGCGGAGATGGTAAGGGTGCTGCTGGCCCAGATCGGCGGCGAGGACACCTCCACGGTCATCCTCCCCACCGAACTGGTCCGGCGCGACTCGGCCTGACACCGCCACCGGGTACGGGCCGCCGGGGACCGGCGCCGGACCCGCCCCGGCGCCGTCAGCCGGGCAGCGCCTCGCCACAGCGGGCGCAGAACCGCGCGTCGCGCTCCCCGCAGAGCCGTCCGCACGCGGTGCAGACATGGTTCAGCGCACAGGGCGGCTCGCCACCCTCCGCCGCGGGCGCCCGCACGGGGGCGGCGTCCGGTGGCGCGGAGGCGACCGTCAGACCGGGGCGGCGCGGGTGCGCGGTCAGATAGACCAGCCCGCGCTCCCCCGCGGTCAGCGAACGGCGCGAGGTCCTCGGCAGCCACACCACGGCGCGCGGGGCAAGCGGCTCGGTCCCGGTGGGCGTGCCGAGCGTCCCGTCGCCGTCCAGGACGACGAGCAGCACGTCAAGCACGTGGTCGGTGTGTTCGCCGACGGCCGCGCCCGGTGGCAGCCGTACGACGTTGGCGTCCAGGGCCCGCCCGGACTCGGCCAGTTTCCACAGCGCGCCCTGGCGGTCGGCGGCGGCCCGCGCGAGGTCCTCGTCGAGGGTGACCAGGACCCGGGCGGTGGGCGGCGGCGTCATCGGGGGCTCCAGACGTGGTACGGCGAAGGGCCCCACGATCATAGTGACGCGGCAGCCCCCCGGCCCGCGGACCGGTCAGGTCACCCGGCGGATCGCCGGCAGCTCGTAACCGCCGTCGAAGAGCGCGGCCTTCGGCTCGTACATCCGCAGGACGGGGCGGAACCGTCCGGGCGGGGTGGGCAGCCAGTTGGCGGCGGCCTCCTCGTCCTCCGGGCGGCCCGGCCGCAGATGGAGGGTGAGGGAACCGTCGGCGGCGCGGCGCAGTCCGGCGGTGCGGTCACCGATCGCGTACCGGTCGAGCGGGTTGGCGACGAGGTGGTACTCGGGCAGGTCGTACATGGTGAGCGACCAGAACGCGTCGACGGGCGGCGGCTGTTCGAAGCGCAGTGTGTAGGTGTGCCGCCCCTCCAGCGGCTCCCCGTCCGCGTCGTGCCACGTCATCGCGGAGGCGGCCTCGTAGCCGTGGCCGCCCCACAGACCGGTGCGGGCCGCGGCGGCGCGCAGCAGCCGGGCCGCGTCGCGGTCACGGACCGTCCACTCCGGGTCGGTCAGCACCCCCGTCTCGAAGAAGTCCGCGTTGTGGTCGAAGGCGTGGTACGCGAGCCGCCAGCCGTTCTGTTCCGGGCCTTCGGCGTGCGCGGCGGCGTACTCGACCCGCTCCCTGCCCTCGGTGAACCCCTCGCGCAGGGCGTCGGCCAGCTCGGGCTCCGGGGACCGGTAGGGGCTCGCCGACGCCAGCAGGCCGAGGGGCGCGAAGTGCCGCTGGTACTCGGCGTCGACGGGGGCGGGCGGGAACGCGGCCGTACGGACCCGCAGTTTCTCGAAGAACATCAGGGTGCCGTCGGTGACGTCGGGGTCCGAGAGCGGCAGGCCCGCGAGGGGGCCGGCGCTCCCACCGCCGGGCGCGAGCGCCTCCAGGCGGGTGGCCCGCTGGAGCGCGGCGGTGGCCGGGAGGTCCTCGGGCCCCGCGCACGCCCAGCGGCCGATGAGCGAGGCGACGGCGGTGGGGCAGGCGATCCGGGTGGCTCCGGCGGGTACCTCGCCGCGCCAGCCGGGCCCGGTGAGCAGGAAGCTGCCCGCGGCGGTGCCGGTGGCGCGCCGTCCGACATAGGCGAAGTTGTTGGTCCAGGCGTCCACGAACCGCAGGACGTAGTAGCGCCCGGCCGTGTCGGGCACGGTCAGCAGGAGCGGGCCGCCCGACAGGTCGAGCTGGGCCACGGTGTGGACGGTGTCGTTGTTGACCCCGGCGAAGGTGTCGTCCGGTCCGGCCAGCCGGGTGCTGTGGGCGAGGGTGTTGAAGGGCGCGGGCGGCACCGGGCCGAGCCCGGCGTGGGTGAAGCGGTCGGCCTCGTCCAGGTTGAACACCATCGGATAGCCGTAGACGTACGCCTCGGCCGCCAGCGCCCGCAGATCACTCATCCCGTCCGCCTCTCCCAGGGTGCGGCCATCGTCCGCCGCCCGGGCGGCGCTCGCCATCCGGGGGACCCGGACGGCGTACGGGGGCGGGGCCCGGCGGTGGGACGGTCCGGCCGGTCCCGGGGCGTCGCGGGCCGGCTCGTGCGCGGATCGGGGACAGTGGGCCGGTCAGCCCGCAGCGCCGCGCCGCGCAGACCGGTGCCGCGCGGGTGGGAACGGAGCCCGCCATCCTTCTCGTCCCGCCGCTCCCGCGGCCCGTGGCGCCCGCCCCGCCGCTCCGCGCGCGGGTGCTGGACTCGCGGGCGCTCGCCGTGCTCGCCCCGTCCGCCCTGGCGCTGGCGCTGGGGATGTGGGGGATCGGCCGCCGCGGGACGCTGTGGGGCGACGAGGCCGTCACGTACGAGGTGGCGCACCGTGCCCCGGGGCAGATCTGGGACACCGCGGGGCACGCCGACGCGGTCCACGGCCTCTACTACCTCCTCATGCACGGGGTCTTCGCCCTGTGGGACGGCGGGCTCGTCGCGCTGCGGCTGCCGTCGGTCCTCGCGGTGGCGGCGGCGTCCGCCGGGGTCGCGCTGCTCGGCCGCGCGCTCGCCGGGCCGCGCGCCGGGCTGCTCGCCGGACTGGTCCTCCCGCTGCTCCCTGCCGTACAGCGGTACGCGCAGGAGGGCCGTTCCTACGCGCTGGTGTGCGCGCTGGTCACCTGGGCGAGCTGGCTGCTGGCGTACGCGCTCGCCCGCCCGGCGCGGTGGCGGTGGGCGGCGTACGCCGGGGTGGCGCTGACCGCCTGCCTGCTGCACGAGTTCGCGGTGCTGACACTGCTCGCCCACGGCGTGACGGTGGTGTGTTCGACGCCTCCCCACCTGTCCGCGCGGACTCTCAGGGCGTGGGGCACCGCCGCGTGCGCGGTGGGTGCCGGGGTGCTGCCGCTCGCGGTCTTCAGTACGACGCAGTCGGCGCAGGTCGACTGGATCGGCGCTCCCGGCGCCCGGGATGTCCTGGGCTTCGCGGCGGTGACGGCGGTGGGCGTGGCGTGCGCCCGGACGGCGCGGTGCGGCCCCGGCACGGCCGCCGTCCCGTGCGCCACCGGTCCGTGCGCTGCCGGTCCGTGCGCTGCCGGTCCGTGCGCTGCCGCCCCGCCGGTCGCCTCGGGCGTCGCCCCGCCGGTCGCGTCGCCGCCGTTGCCGTTCCCCCGGCTGGAGGCGCTCGCGCTGCCCCTGCTGATCCTGCCGACCGCGCTGCTGATGGCGCTCTCCCCGCTGCGGCCGTTCTACGTCGAGCGCTACGTCCTCTCGTACACCGTCGGTCTCGCGCTGCTCCTGGGCACGGCGCTCGACCGGTCCCGGAGGCGGCGTGCCCGCGTGGGCAGGGCCCGGCGCCGGGCGGTGGCCGTGGTCGCGGTGGCGTCGGCGCTCGCCGCGCTGTGGCCGGTGGGCACGTATCTGCGGACCCCGCAGAGCCGTCAGAACGACGCCACCGCGGTGGCCCGCGCCGTACGGGAGTCGGCGCGGCCGGGCGACGGCCTGCTCTTCCTGCCGGCGCGGCGCCGGGTGTGGACGCTCGCGCGGCCCGGTGACTTCCGGGGGCTGACGGATCTCGCCCTCGACCGCTCCCCCGTCGCCTCGGACACCCTGCACGGCACGGAGCTGCCGGCGGCGCGGGTGCGCGAGCGGATGCTGGCCGCGCGGCGGATCGTGGCCGTCCACGACCTGCCGGGGCAGCCGCTGGAGCCGGCCGGCGGGGAGGCGGTGAAACGCGCGGTGCTGCGCGCGTACTTCGAGGAGTGCGGCGGCCGGACCGTGACCCGGGCCCGTATCACGGTCCACGCCCGGCCCGGCCACTGCTGAGCCTCCGGGCGCGCCCTCGGCCCGCTCGCGGTGTCATGCCCCCGGCCAGGTCTCCGGCTGCCAGAGGCCCGACCGGGTCAGTGCGGCCGGGCAGTGCCGGAAGATCTCGTCGATCTCCACCACCAGGGCGAGCAGCGGGCGTTGGCCCTTCAGCGCCATCCCGTCGAAGAAGGGGGCGTCGGTGAGGATGCGCGCCCGCCCGTTGACGCGCAGCACGTCCTTGCTGCCGGGCACGAGGTGGACCAGGCCGACGTGCGGGTTCTCCAGGATGTTGTGGAAGCTGTCGGCCCGCCGGTTGCCCGGCCGGTCCGGGAGGGCCAGCGTGCGGGAGTCCAGGGCCCGGACGAAGCCCGGCACGTCACCGCGGGGTGAGGCGTCGCAGTTGCCCCGGGCGTCGGAGGTGGAGAGCAGACAGAACGGTGAGCGCGCGAGCAGATCGAGGTCCTCGGGGCCGAGCCGCCGGTGGACCTTGTCGATCACGATCGGGTGCGGGGTGCCGAGCAGTTCGCGCAGTTCGTCGGCGGAGCGCAGGGCGCGGTGGCCCGCCCGGTCGGTGAACTCGTGGGCGGGGTGCGCTCCGTGCTCCGTCGTCGCGGCGTGGGACAAGGGAGATCTCTTCCGTGTACGGGCCCGGCAGGACGGGACAGAACAGCTGATCGGTAATGTTAGGCTCACCTTACTTTACGGGTTCATCAGCATCCGCGGCGCGGCCGGCCGCGCCGGGAACGGCACAGTGGGGGCGGGACAGATGCACGGCGGGACGCTTCGCGCGAAGGCCCACGAGGCGTGATCGCGCACTCCGGCACGGAGACCGGGCCCCGCTCCCCCGGCGGGCCCGCCGGGTCCGCCGGGTCCGCGGACCCGCCCGGGGAGCCCGCCGGGCCGACGGGCCCCGGTACGCGCCGGGGCCGTCCGCTGCTCGGCGCGGGACTGCTGGTGGCCCTCGGCCTCCTCATGGCGGCGGTCTGGGCGAGTCTCGCGTTCGGCTCCGGCGACGCGGCGACCGGCGATGTGCTGCGGGCCCTGTTCGACCGGGATCTCTCCGACAAGGGTCAGCTCATCGTCCTGGAGGAGCGCGTTCCGCGTACGGTCGCCGGGCTGATGACGGGCGCCGCGCTGGGGCTCGCCGGAGCGGTCATGCAGGGCGTGGCCCGCAACCCGCTGGCCGATCCGGGCATCCTCGGTGTCAACGCCGGTGCCTCGGTGGCCGTGGTGACCGCGATCGGCCTGCTGGGCCTCGGTTCCCCCTCCGACTACATCTGGTTCGGGCTCCTGGGCGCGTTCGCCGCGACCGTACTGGTCTACGGCGTCGGCTCGCTGGGCCGGGACGGCGCCACACCGGTGAAGCTGGCGCTGGCCGGGGCCGCCACCACCGCGATCCTCGGGTCGGTGACCACGGCCATCATGCTGACGGACCGGCAGGTCTTCGACCGGTTCCGGTTCTGGAAGGTCGGTTCGCTCGCCGGGCGGGACGCCACCCTGCTGTGGCAGGCCCTGCCCTTCATCGCGGTGGGCGTGGTGCTGGCGCTGGCGCTGGGGCCGCAGCTCAACGCCCTGTCGCTGGGGGACGATCTCGCGCGGGCGCTGGGGCAGCGGGTGGGCGCGGCGCGGCTGCTGTCGGCGGCGACGGTGATGCTGCTGTGCGGGGCGGCCACCGCGGTCGCCGGGCCCATCGGCTTCGTCGGCCTGGTCGTACCGCACGCGGCCCGAATGTTCACCGGCCCCGACTACCGCTGGATCCTGCCATACAGCGCGCTGCTGGCGCCCGTGCTGATCCTGGTCTCCGACATCGCGGGGCGGCTGATCGCCCGGCCCGGTGAGGTGCAGGTGGGGATCGTGACCGCGGTCGTCGGGGCCGTGCCCTTCGTGATCCTGGTGCGCCGTCGTCGTCTGGTGGAGCTGTGAACGACCTGACCGCTGGAACCACCGGGCACCCGGACCCGCGACTGGCCGCCGCCGTGGCGGACGTCGTACGGGCCCGGCGCGCCGGACGGACGCGTACCGTCGCGGTCTGCGTGGCCCTGACCGGCGCCGTACTGGCCGCGTTCTGCGTGTCGCTGGCCTTCGGTGACCTGTACGTCCCGCTGGGCGACGTGATCGCGACGCTGGCCGGCGGCGGCGACGGCGGCTCCCGGTTCGTCATCGTCGACCTGCGGCTGCCGCGCGCGCTGATCGGCCTGCTGGTCGGCGCGGCGTTCGGGCTCTCCGGCGCGGTGTTCCAGACGCTGCTGCGCAATCCGCTGGCCAGCCCCGATGTGATCGGGATCAGTTCGGGGGCGGGCGCGGCCGGGGTGCTGGCCGCCGTGGGCTTCGGAGCCAGTGGTTTCGTGCTCTCCGCCTCCGCGCTGCTGGGCGCGGTGGTGGCCGCGGCGGCGATCTACGCGCTCGCGTGGCGCGACGGCGTCGCCGGATACCGGCTCGTGCTGGTCGGCATCGGGATCGGCGCCGCGCTGTCCAGCATGATCTCGCACCTGCTGACCAGTTCGGACGTGGCGGACGCGCAGAACGCCCTCGCCTGGCTGACCGGCAGCCTCAACGGCCGCTCCTGGGAGCAGCTCCGGCCGCTCGTCGTGGCCCTGGCCCTCCTCGTGCCGCCGACGTTCCTGGCGGCGCGGCCCCTCGGGACCCTGCAACTGGGCGACGACACGGCGACGGGGCTCGGCACCCGGGTGGAGCGCGCCCGGCTGGCGCTGCTCGCCTGCGCGGTGGCGCTGGCCGGGGTGGCGACGGCCGCGGCGGGCCCGGTGGCGTTCGTGGCGTTCGTCTCCGCGCCGATCGCCCGCCGGCTGGTGCCGCGCCAGGGCGCCGCGCTGCTGCCCGCCGCGCTGACGGGGGCGCTGATCGTCCTGGTCGCGGACTTCGCCGCACAGCATCTGCTGAGCTCGACCCAGTTCCCGGTGGGTGTGGTGACGGGTGTGATCGGCGCGCCCTATCTGCTGTGGCTCCTGGCCCGTGCCAACCGCGCGGGCAGGGGCGGTTAGAGCCTGCTTCCGAGCGGCCGGAGCTCGCTTCCGAACGGCAGGCTCCGAGTGACATGAGGGAAGGATCTGCACATGAGTGCGGAGCACACACTCCAGGCGCGGGACGTCCGCCTCGGCTACGACGGGCGTGAGGTCGTCAACGGGCTGAACGTCGCCATACCACCGGGCCGGATCACGATGATCGTCGGGCCCAACGCCTGCGGGAAGTCGACGCTGCTGCGCTCCATGGCCCGGCTGCTGACGCCCACCGGGGGGAGTGTGCTGCTCGACGGGCGGGACATCCAGGCGATGCCCACCAAGGAGGTCGCCGCGGTGCTGGGGATCCTGCCGCAGAGCCCGGTGGCGCCGGACGGCATCACGGTGAGCGATCTGGTGGGCCGGGGGCGCTATCCGCACCAGGGGTGGTTCCGGCGCTGGACGGCGGAGGACGACGCCGCGGTGGCGCAGGCGCTGCTGGCGACGGACGTGCTGGAGCTGGCGGCGCGGCCGGTGGACGAACTCTCCGGCGGTCAGCGGCAGCGGGTGTGGATCGCCATGGCGCTGTCGCAGCATACGGACATCCTGCTGCTGGACGAGCCGACGACCTTCCTCGACATCAGCCACCAGCTCGACGTACTGGACCTGCTCACCGATCTGAACCGGACGTACGGCTCGACGATCGTGGTGGTGCTGCACGACCTCAATCTGGCCTGCCGGTACGCCGATCATCTCGTCGCCATGAAGGACGGGCGGATCGTGGCGGAGGGGGCGCCCCAGGAGATCGTGTCGGCGTCCCTCGTCACCGAGGTGTTCGGGATGCGCTGTTCCGTCACCGAGGATCCCGCCTCGCGGACGCCGATGATCGTGCCGATGGGCCGTCACCACATCGCCGGGGAGACGGTGCCCGCCGGAGACCGGGACCCCGCCACCGCGGAGTGATTTAAGGTTAGGCTAACCTAATTTCATGTCACGTGAAAAGAATCTCCGCGCTGCCCTGTGGGCCGTTCTCACCGTGCTCTTCGTCGGGCTGCTGACCGCCTGCGGCTCGTCCTCGTCCGACGACGCCTCCGCGGGCTCCTCCGCCCGGGACGACGGCGCCTTCCCCGCCAAGGTCGCGACCAAGTTCGGCGAGGTCACCGTCGACGAACGCCCCCAGCGCGTCGTGGCGCTGGGCTGGGGCGACGCCGAGGCCGCCCTGGCGCTCGGCGTGCAGCCCGTCGGGGCCAGCGACTGGCTGGCGTTCGGCGGCGACGGGGTCGGCCCCTGGGCGAAGGGGCTCTACCGGAAGAGCCCGCAGATCATCGGCACGCTTGAACCGCAGTTCGAGAAGATCGCGGCGCTCCGGCCCGATCTCATCCTGGACACCAAGTCCAGCGGGGACCAGGAGCGTTACGACACCCTCAGCAAGATCGCCCCGACCATCGGGGTACCGAAGGGCGGCGACCAGTACAAGATCTCCTGGAGCAAGCAGACCGAGATGATCTCCGCCGCGCTGGGCATCCCCGAGAAGGGCGAGCGGCTCATCGCGGAGACGGAGCGGAAGTTCCAGGAATCCGCCGCCGCCCACCCCGAGTTCAAGGGCAGAACGATCGCCCTCGGCTCCCGGACGGGCGACGCGTTCGGCGCGTACGTCCACGGCACCGGCCGCGTCGACTTCGTCGAACGCCTCGGTTTCCGGAACAGCCCGGCCGTCGAGGCCAAGGCCGGCGCGTCGTTCTCCGTACCCGTCAGCCGCGAGAACCTCGAACTGCTGGACGCCGATCTGACGGTGATGGCGCCCATCGGCGTGGACGCGAAGAAGATCACCGACGACCCGCTCTACCAGGCCGTTCCCTCCGTCAAGGCGGGCCGTTCCGTGGTGTTCGACGACGACACGCTCAGCAACGCGTTCGCGACGGACTCGGTGCTCTCGGTGGCGTACGCGCTGGAGAAGGTCGTCCCGCTGTTCGCCGCACCACTGAAGTAGGAACCTCTCCTCCCGTAGTGGCAACCTCTCCTCCCGTCCTGCCGTCTTCCTCCAAATGGCCGCGCTTTCTGAGAATCGCATGAACAACCGCGTGGGCGTCCACTTTCCGGGCACGGGCACGGGATGGACAGCACACCTACCGAGACAGCGACGCGCACAGGCCGAGGGGACGGAGCCGCCGAGGAACAGAAGCCGCACAGACCGGGTGGGCCCGGAGGGCACACGCGGGAACTGCCCCGGCACACCGGTCACGACGGTGCGCCGGGGCTCGCTCTGGGTCTCATCCCGGTACGTGTCGACGGCCGGCCCGACCGGGGAGCGCGCGGCTTCCCGGGAACGCTGCGCCGGGGCGGCCGGGTGCGCGGGGTGGACGGGCTGCGGGCGCTGGCCGTGGTGCTGGTCATGGTGTACCACCTCGAACCCGACCTGCTGCCCGGCGGCGCACTCGGGGTGGACGTCTTCTTCACCATCAGCGGATTCGTCATCACCCGCCTGCTGCTCGCCGAGTTCGCCAGGACCGGCGACGTCGCGATGCGGTCGTTCTACTGGCGGCGCTGGCTGCGGCTGGTCCCGGCGCTGCTCGCGGTCTGCGCGTTCTGCGCCGTACTGGTGTTCACCACTCGGCTGCCCTCGTTCGACGGCGCGTGGCCCGCCGTCGTGCTGGCCGCCACCTTCCTCGTCAACATCGTCAGGGCCTCCCAGCCCGGCGTCTACTCCAGCGACACCTCCCTTCTGTCGCACACCTGGTCGCTCGGCGTCGAGGAACAGTTCTACTTCGTCTGGCCGCCGCTCCTGCTGCTGCTCCTGCGCCGGTTCCGGGCGCGTACGGTGCTGATCTGCACCGCTGTGGTGTGTCTGCTGCCGCTGGTGTGGCGCCTCGTGCTGTGGAACCCGGATGCCGCGCACCGTATCTACAACGGCATGGACACCCGCGCCGACCAGCTGCTGGCCGGCGCGCTGCTGGCCGTGGTGGTGGCCCGGCTGCCCACGGACGATCCCCGGCTCGCGGCGCTGGGGCGGTGGGCGGGACGGCTCGCCTGGCCCGCGCTGGCGCTGCTCGCCCTGATCGTCTGGCAGGTGCCGATGACGGGCGAGTCCGCCTGGACCGTGCCCTGGTACACCGTCGGGTTCCTGGTGACGGCCGTCCTGTCGGCGACACTCGTCGCGGCGCTGGAGCTGTGTCCCGACAGCCGGCTGGCCCGGTCGCTCTCCCTGGCCCCGCTGGTGTGGACCGGACGGAACCTCAGCTACGGGCTCTACCTGTGGCACTATCCGCTGTCCCGGCTCATGTCGGACCTGGGGCTCGACACCTGGCAGGGGCCCGCCACGGTCGCGGCCAGTTTCGTGGCCGCGTACGCCTCGTACCGGCTCCTCGAACGGCCTCTCACCCGCCGCGGAAGAAAGTGACGCCTCCCGTCCGGGCCGGACGCACCGCCGGGCCCGGGCGGGTCAGGCCGCCGTGGTCAGGGCCTGGATCCCGTGGAGATGGGTCACCACGTCCCGCAGGGAACGGCACCGGCTCGGAACCGGCGGCAGGGCCGCGGCGGCCGGCGGGCGGCCCGCCTCCAGCGCGTCGGCCGTCGCGGCCAGCGCCCGGGTGACCTCCCGCGCCTCGGCGGCCGACGGCAGCGGGACGCCCTGTTCGACCCGTACGGCACAGACGGTCGCCGCCTCGACGATCCGCTCCGCGCGCGCCGCCACCGCCGCCCAGTCGTGGCGGTGGGTACGGTGCGGCCCCGGCAGCTCCGCGGCGGCCGTCTCCGCCGCGGCCCGCGCCTCCGCGAGCGCGCGGTAGGCGGCGTTCCGCAGCGCGATGCCGGTGGCGTCGCCGCCGCGCGGCGGGGCCGGTGTCCCCGCTCCGTGCGGGGCCCGCGGGGTGGACGGCGCGCCGCCGTCGGACGGTGTGTCCAGTACGTGGCGCAGGTACCGCTCCGTGCAGCGCAGCGCGACCGCGAAGCGGTGACCGACCCGTACCCGCGGATCGGTGAGGTGCGGAAGATGCCCGACGAGCAGCACGATGGCGCAGGCGAGCCCGGTGTCCAGCAGCCGCGCGGCGGTCGCCTCGGTGTCCCCGGCCGCGTACAGGAACGCCAGGACGAGCAGGGTGACGACCGCGGTCTGGAAGCCGAAGTGCCGGGTGGCCACCGGGATCAGCGCACCGCCCGTCACCACCACGCCGATCAGCCACCAGGGTCCGCCCAGGCCCGTGGCCACCACCGTGACCAGGGTGAAGACCAGCACACCCGCGGCCGTGCCCGCGACGCGGTTCACCACCCGGGAGAAGAGCGGTCCCAGGTCGGGCTTGACGAGGAAGGCGGCCGTGGCGGGCAGCCAGTACCAGTGCGTCTGGTGAAGGCTCAGGGCGACGGCGGCGCTCACGGCGACGCACAGCGCCACCCGCAGCCCGTTCTCCCGGCGCGCCGGGGCGAACATCCGGCCCGGCCGCCGGGGAACGGCGCGCGGAGCGCGGGGCCGGGTGGTGGCGATCCCGTACGGCAGGGGCCTCCCTTCCGGTTCCGTACGGTCGAAGGCGACCGCGGCGTCCAGCAGCGCGCGGTCGAACGCGCCGCGCTGGACCGTGTCGGAGGCCGGGCTCGGCAGGGCGCCGGGCGCCGCGTCCGCGCGGACGGCCGCGGCCAGCCTGCGGGGCCCCTCGGCCACCTGGCGGGGCAGCGGCCTGCCCTCCCAGAGCAGCGCTATCCCGGCCTCGCACAGCGCCGTCGCCGCGCCGAAGCGGGTGACGATCCGGTGGACGGCGGCCGGGCCGCCGCCGCGCGCCCCGGCCGGCCGGGACAGCAGCCGCATCAGGCGCACCGACTCGTCCGCGCGCTGCTGGGCGGCGGTCAGCCGGCGCCGGGCGGCCCCGGCGTCCGGCCCGCCCACCGCGCGCAGCGCGTCGGCGAGCGCGTCGAAGACGGCGGCGACGGCCTCCCGTTCCCCGTCCCACCGGGCGCCGCGGCGCAGGCCGGGAGCGCGCAGCAGGAACCGGAGCAGCAGCAGCCAGGCGGCGCCGCCGAGGTAGCAGGACGCCTTGAGCCAGGCGGGGCCCGCCAGGGGCATCCCGGCTCCGATGGACGCGGTGACGAGCAGTTGTGTCGCCGCGGCCGACCACACCGGACCGGCGACGCTCAGCGCCCCGGAGAGCCAGCCCACCACGAAGAGGGCGGGCACGGCGGCCCACCGGCCGCCGGTGTCCGCGAGCAGGCCGCCGCACAGCAGTCCGAAGGCTCCGGCGACGGCGGGCAGGCCGAGGTGCACGACTCCGGTACGGCGGGTGCCGGGGCGGTCGTTGACGCCGGCGAGCATCGCGCCGAGCCCGGCGAGCACGGCGGGGCCGAGACGGCCGGTCAGCACACCGAGCGCGAGCAGCGGGCCGGCGCCGAGCGCGCCGCGGACCACGGCGGCCCGGGGGATCGGTCCCGAGTGCCAGCCCAGCGGGTGGCTGAGCCAGGCGGGCACGGCGGTACGGCGGGCGGAACGCGCGCGGCGTACGAGGGAGGCGGTCACGAGTCTCCTGGGACAACCGGTCGGGAGCGGGGCGAACAGACCGGCGGGCAGCGGTGACCGCACCTCTCCGACCGTAACAGCACACCTGGCCTTTCGAGCCGCCGTTCCGTTACGGGCAGATGTCCTTCCGTACGGGGCACCTGCCACCGCAGTGCGCCACACACCTCTCACGGGTCCCACCGCCGGGGCGCTCACCTGCGGCCCGCCCTCTGTCGCCCCGATGTGTTGATTCCACGAACTGGCTTATTTACAGGGCGAGTTCGGGCCGTCCGTAAGGGTGAGCGACGGCAGTTCACACGTTCTCACCACAACACGACACACCGCAGGGCCTAGGCTTCACCCCAGAGGCGGCCGACGGGGGGCAACGGCGGCGGCCAGAACGAGAGGGCGACACCATGACAACCACACCCACCACACCGGGCAGCATCGAGGCGACCACGGCGCTTCTCCGCTCGGAACTCCCGCAGTTGGAATCACACCAGCAGACGCTGGAGAAGGAACTGGCCACGGTCACCGAGCGGCTGGAGTCGGTGCGTACCGCACTCGGCGCACTCCAGGCGCTCTCCCCCGCGCCGGAGGCCGCCGAAGCGCTGCCGCCGGTGGCCGCGCCCGCGGTGCCGGAGCAGCGGGCGGTGACACCGGAGCCCGTGGCGGAGGAGGCGCCGGCCGAGGAGGCGCCCGCCGCGACGGCTCCGGCGCCCGCACGCGGAAAGGCGCGCGCGACCGCCAAGGCCGCGAAGGCGGCCGCCGGTTCCGAGGCCGAGGCCGACGCGGAAGCTCCGGCCAAGGCCAAGGCGGAGACGCCGGCCAAGGCGCCGAAGGAGACCAAGCGCCGCCCGGCGAAGAAGACGCCGCCGGCCAAGTCCGCGAAGAGCGCGGCGAAGAAGGCGGCCCCCGCCGACGGCGATCAGCAGGGCGCCGGGCTGACGGACCAGATCCTCGCCATCCTCGCCGCGGCGGGCGGCGACCCGGTCCGGGCCCGTGACGTGGCGGCGCAGCTGGGGCGCGACGGTACGCCCGGCAGCATCAACGCGGTACGGAGCACTCTCGACCGGCTGGTCGGCACCTCGCGGGCGCACCGCGCCGGGCGCGGTCTCTACCAGGCGTCCAGCTGACGATTGTCGTCGCATCCGGTGTCCGTGCCGCCCGCGCCCCGGTGCGGACCGGCGGTGGCCGTGGCC
>NZ_JBHURV010000043.1:49291-76860 GCF_042673865.1 Streptomyces sp. NPDC056987 | reverse complement strand
GCACACATGTGTGCCGGCCGGCCGACCACCGCGGCGCCCCGCCTCAGATGATCTGCGGCTCGAAGTCCCAGTGCGTACGGGCCCGGCCTCGGGCCCGTACCGTCGTCGGGTGGAGTGGGCCCAGCGTGGCCGACAGCCCGTCCAGCGCCGCCCGTTCCGCTCCCGCAGCGTCCTCGGCGCGCCCCGCCGCTCGCAGTCCGGCCGCGTACCCCACCTGGCAGACGAGGGTGAGCGGGTGGCGCGGGCCGAGAGTACGGAGCGCTCCGGCGACGGTGTCCTCGCTCAGCACGACGGCGCCCACCGTGTCCTCCGTCAGCAGCCGGGTCGCCGCCGCGTTGAGCGCGCACCCCAGCGTCCAGGGGTGGTTCTCGCCGACCGCGCTCCGCATCCCCCGGTACGCGTGCTCGATCTCCACACGGCCCGGCCCCCGCTTTCCGAGCGCCAGCAGCGTCAGCCCCCTGTTTCCGCGCACCCCGACGGTGAAGGGATGCGCGGGTCCGAGCGTCGCGGTGTAGCGCTGCTCCACCTCCGCGTGGCGGATGAGCGCGGCGGCCGGATCGCCCGTCTCACGCGCCAGCCAGGCGCAGTTCGTCGCGACCATCTGGGTGAGCGGGTCGCCGTCCCCGAGCACTCGTTCGCAGCGCTCCAGCGTCTGTGCGAACAGCGGCCCGGCCCCGGCCGGACCCGAACGGTAGACGCACAACGCGAGGTTGTGGCTCGCGTGCAGCGTCTGCGGATGGTCGGGGCCGAGCTCCTCCCGGTGGCGGCGGAAATTCTGCTCCTGAAGGGCCTGCGCCTCCCCGTAGCGGCCGAGCAGCCGCAGATCGGCGGCGTGGTTGAGCTCGGAGTGGAGACTGGAGGGGTGAGCAGGGCCCAGCACACGACGGCGGACCTCCAGGGTGCGCCGGTTCAGCTCCAGGGACTCCTCGTACCGGCCGAGGAGTTGCAGCGAGACCGCCAGGTTGTTCTGCGCGTTGAGGGTACGGACGTCCTCCGGCCCGAGGTGTTCCCGGTAGGAGGCGAGGATCCAGCGGGAGATCTCCCGCGCCTCCTCGTACCGGGCGAGGCCGCGCAGATCGGCGGCGAGTCCGCCCGACGCGCGCAGATGCTCCAGGTCCTGCGCGCCGCGCGCCTCCCGCAGGTGGTCGACGGCCGCGCGGTCGATGGCCTCCGTACCTGCGTAGTCCCCGGCGGCGCGCAGCAGGTTGGCGTAGTGGTGGCTGAGGTCCCAGATCCTCGGGTGGGCCTCGCCGAGCAGCAGCCGCCAGGTATCCAGGGTGCGCCGGCCGAGATCGATGCCCTCGCCGTACTCGCCCGAGAGATAGAGGTAGCGCAGGCAGTCGAGGACCAGGGTGTGCATTGCGGGGTCGGTGCTCTTGAGCGCGTCGGCCCACTTGAGGTGCGGGGTGATCTCCGCGTACTGGGGCCAGTGGGCGGTCCGCGCCGGGTCACCTGGGTGCGCCTCGGTGAGCGTACGGCGCGCCACCTCGATCAGCTCCGTGTGCTCCCGGCCCGACATGCCGAGGTGGACGACCTGGTGGACCATCCGGTGCAGGGAGAGGGTGCCCTCCGCGGTGCCGTCCGGTTCCTGACCGACCAGGCGTACGACCGCGTACTGCCGCAGTTTGTCGATCACCCCGTTCCAGCGGGCGGGGTCCGAGACCAGGGCGGCGAGCGGGGGCGGCAGATGCTCCGGCGGCAGGTTCCGCACGAGGTGTACGGGGACGGCGCCCGGCGCGAAGAAGGTGCACAGGCGGAGCAGGTCGACCGATTCGGGAAGGGTCTCACGGAGTCCGGCGAGCAGGATCGACCAGCCGGTCTGGAAGGCGAGCGGAAAGTCGCTGGAGACCCGGACGACGTCCTGATCCACCCCGTCCCTGAGCAGGTCGAGGTAGGCCCCGACCGACAGGTCGGAGTCGCGCAGCCAGCCTGCCGTCTGGTCGAGGAGCAGCGGCAGGTCCTCCAGGGCCGCCGCGAGCCGGTCGGCCTCGCCGTGAGTGAGGCGCGGGGCGCGGCTGCGGACGAACGCCACCGACTCGTCCCGGTCGTAGACCGGAACCTCCAGCAGCGGGCCGCCGTGCCGGCCCCACTCCAGATTGCGGGAGGTGATCAGCACATGGCCGGGTCCCGTCGGTACGAGATCGGCGATCCGGTCCGGTTCGTCGGCGCCGTCCAGGATGAGCAGCCAGCGGCTGTACGGGTCGCCGCGGCGCAGCGCGTCCCGGGCGGCGCGCAGCCGCTCGCCGTACTCCACACCGGTGGACAGGCCGAGCGCCGGGGCCAGTTCGGCAAGTCCCTGGCGGCACGGGACCCGGTCCCCGGCGGAGACCCACCACACGACGTCGTACTCCGCGCCGAAGCGGTGCGCGTACTCGGCGGCGAGCTGGGTCTTGCCGACGCCGGACATGCCGCACAGGGTGACCGTCCCGGCCGGCTCGTGGAGCGCGAGATATGCGTCGTCGAGGAGCGTGTCCCGGCCGGTGAAGCGGGTGTTGCGCCGGGGCACACCGCCCCATACGGCGGGGCTCTCGCCCGGGTAGCGGACACCACCGGACAGGACCGCGCGCTCCGAAGCCGGTTCCGGTGCGCCGGGCCCGGCGGACGCGTCGCCCGGTACCTCCGGGGCGAAGAGGGCGAGCAGCCGACGGATGGCCTCCGCCGCGGCCGACTCCGCGACGGGAACGGGGCGAAGGAGGTCCGCCGCCCGTGGCAGCGTCTCGGAGGCCGTGGTGACGGAGACCGCGCGGAGGCGTCCGGGGTGGCGGGCGAGCACGTCGCGCAGCGCGGCCTCCCACTCCGCGCCGTCGCGCGGACCGCGGCGGAAGAACGCGGGGCTCAGGACGAGCAGAACGGGTCCCCGGTCCGGCGCGAGATCCCGCAGGCACCGGTCGAGAGGGGTCTCGTCCGCCGGGTCCCAGGGGTACGGGGCCGCGCGCACCCCGTGCCGCTCCAGCGTGTCCACGATCCAGGCGGCCCAGGCGCGGTCGCCGCCCGCCCGGAGGACCGGCACGGGGCGGTCGGCGGCCCGGGGCGGTGCCGCGTCCGGGAGGCCGGCCCGGCCGCCCGCGCGGCGGCGTGCGGGCGGGCGGGCCGGCCCGGCGGCGCCGTACCCACCGATGCCGTACCCCTCAGCTCCGGGCGCACCGGCGCCGTCCGCCGGCGCGCCGGGCACGTACCCCACGACCGGTGCCGGCGCCTCCGTGCCGGGGTCCGGTTCCCGGATCCGGCAAGGCAGTTCGGCCTTGCGTACCGGCATCCCCCACTGGTTGCTGATGGTCAGCCAGAGCCCGGCCGGCCCGGTCAGGCGGCCCGCCGTCACGACGAAGCGCGCGGGCCCGTACGTACCGCCGAAGCGGTGCAGGACGACGCTCGGGTCGTCCAGCACCTCGCAGACGAAGTGGGGGGCGCCGTCGAGCCCGACGGTGAAGGTCAGTTCCTCCTCCCGGTAGGGCCAGGCGTGCTCCGTGCCGTCCAGGTCGTCCGTGCCGCCGGGGGCGAGGGGGCCCCGGAGATCGACCGTGACGAGGTAGGTGCGGCCCGCCACGGCCTCGCGCGGCCGGCTGACGACGGGCTCGATCAGCAGGGGCGGTTCCGCACCGTTCACGGCGCACCCCTCTCCGCCTCGTCGGTGGACCGGTCCGTGAGGAGAAGTGTGGTGTGGGGATGCCCGTAGTACTGGAACATGAAGCTGTGGAGCAGCCGCAGCACCCGCTTCTGGCCCTCGTGGTCGACCTCCCCGTCATCATGACGGGCCCGGGGGATGTCCGACAGGGGGCCGAAGTCGTCGACCGCGCGGGCCCGGAAGGCGCGCAGCGCGTGGCTGACGGGCTGCCGTGGGCTCGCCATCACCTCCTGGACCAGCCGGCTGATGAGGGCTCGGGCCGCCCGGTCCCCCACCTCCCCCGCGGTGACGATGATGCCCGCCGCGCCCTTGCGGAGGAACAGTTCGGCGAAGCCGCGCAGCGCCTCCTCGCCGCCGCCCGCGTTCTCCACGAAGCGCGCCGAGTGACAGGCGTTGAGGCAGACAAGCGCCTGGTCCCTGCCGAGCACGGCCATGGTGCGCTCGTCCAGCTCGGCCCAGGTCACCTCGGCGAGCGAGAGCGCGCTGACCCGCTCGTCGTAGGTGCCGTGGCAGGCCATGTAGACGAGTCCGGTGCGCTCGGTGGTGTGCCGGTCCAGCGCGTCGAGGAAGCCGCTCATCCTGAGGTGGGGCTGGTGGGAGTAGGGACGGAAGGCGGCGATGTCGTGGTGCATGTGCTTGTGGTAGTAGCCGAGGACCCGGCCCGCGCAGTCGCCGGGAGCGTGCGGCAGTTCGCGGTGGACCTCGTGGAGGGTCGTCCAGCGCGACATCACCACCAGGGCTCCGAGCAGTCCGCCCGCCAGCCCATGTGCCGGCTCGGCGGGCAGCCACAGAGTCTCCCAGGGCAGCTCGTAACCGGTGTCGTCCCAGATCAGTACGTGCAGACCGGCGCCGTGCTCGGCACGCGCCCGGTTGAGCCAGTCGGCGATCCCGCGCTGGTTGCCCGACCAACGGCGGATGGCCCGCAGCAGTTCGGACGGCGCCTCCCCGGCGCGGGCGTTGCCCAGGCCGACCGCGGCGGGGCGGAGCTGGGTGGGGCCCGTGGTGTACGGGAGCGGGGCGACGCCCTCGCAGCGCGCGCTGAACCCGAACGCCTCCCGGCCGCCCGGGTGCCGTCCCCGTACGACCCTGACCACGGCCATCCCGTCCGGTAGCCGCGCGCCCGGGTCGACCGGGGCCGCGCCGAGCCCTTCCGGTTCACCGGCCTCCGCGTGCGCGGGGACCGGCGTGATCCCGGGCCGGGCGCCGGTTCTGGTGCGCCGGGCTCCGGTGGCGCCGGAGAGCCAGCGGACAAGCCGGTGCGGTTCACCACCCACCGTCGGTCACCGCCTCCACCGGGTGCCCGTCCACCGTTGGTCCGCCGCCCACGCGCCCCTCGATGACGGTGGCGCCGAGGGCGTCCGCGAGGAGGTGGGGCAGCTCGGCGTAGGGCCGGGCCGCCGGGTCGACGACCAGGCAGTGCAGCCGCGTACGGTCCATGGCGCTGATACGTCCGGCGACGGCGAGCGCGTCGTCGACTCCCCTACCGGCGACGGGGTCCGGGCTCCGGAGGTCGCGGCGGCTGGTGTCGAGCGGCACATTGCCCCGGCCGTCGGTGACCACGACCAGCCATGCTTCCACCAGGCCGGCCCGATGGTGCTGGAAGGCGCGGCGCAGCGCCTGGCCCGCCAGTTCGAGGCCGTGGGCGAGGGGCGTGGCGCGGCCGGGCGGCCGGGTGAGCGCGGCGGTGATCCGGGGGTCGAGAAGGCTGCGGGCGGTGAACGACTCGGCGCGCAGCTCACTCGCGGCCGTCGCGCCGCCCACCTCGACCACCTGGGCGGACGCCCGGTGGATGTAGGCCCATTGGAGGAACGGTTCGAGCGCGGCGTGCCAGTTCCAGTCGGCGCGGCAGGTGTGGTCGAGGACGAGGGTGAGCATCCGTTCCGGTTCGGGGGCGCGTACGTAGCCGCGCAGATCGGCGGGGGCGACGGCCAGCCGCTCGGGACGGCCGCGCACCGCCTGGTACTTGGCCGCCTCCATCGCCGTACGGACGTAGGCGAGGTCCCGCAGGTCGCGGGAGCGGCGTACCCCGATGACCGGGCCGCGCGCGGCACCGGGCCCCGCGGTGCGCCGCCAGGGGGTACGCAGGGAGGCGAACTCGGCCAGGGGCACGGCCTCGTCCTCCGGGTACGGAGTACGGTGCGCCGTCGCGCCCGGCGCCGCGGCCGGGCCGATCCGCTCGGCGGGTTCGGGGGCGAGCACCGGCCGGCCCGGCGGGGCGGGGCGGGGTCCGTCGGGGCCGGTGTCGCCACGGCGCGGGGTGCGGCGGTCACCTGAGGTTCCCGGAGGCGGCGGGGCGGGCCCGGGGCCGGTGACTCCGGGGGCTTCAGGGGCGCGGGACGGCGGCGCCGACGGCAGCCCGATCAGCCGCGCGGCCTGTTCGGCGCGGGCGGCGGTGACTTCGGTGGCGCCGTCGAGCCTGGTCAGGGCGCGGGCGATGCGGGCGAGCGCGAGGGCGCGGCGGTGGCCGGCGTCGGGGCCGAGGAGTTCGAGGACACGGGAGGCGAGCGCGTCGGTAAGGCTGAGGGGATCAGGACGCGGATGGCCGGCGGCCGGTTCCAGCACCGTTCGCCAGGCGTCCGGGAGCGGGCCGGGCAAGCCGGGGGAGTCTCCGGACGTGCTCGGGAACGTACGGAGTCCTGCGACGGAGAGCCGGACCGGGAAGCGGTCGAGGAGGTGCGGCGAGACGCGCTCGGTGTCCTCGGTGCGGAGGGCCGCCAGCCAGCGGGCGCGCGGGCGCCACCGGTGGCGCAGCCCGGAGTGCTCGACAGTGGCCACATCGGCGCCGAGCAACTGCACGACGGCCCGCATCCCGGTTACCCCGAGCCGGGCGAGATCGGGCACGACGGCGAGCGCGGGGCCGGGGACGGGCTCGGTGAGCGGCCCCGGCGCGAGGGAGAAGGCGATGCCGTCGGGGCCGCGTCGCAGCCGGGGCCGCGTCCACAGGTCCTCGTCCCGGGTGGCCGCGCCGAGGACGGTACGGACGGTGGCCGGTCCTGGGGAACTCAGGTCGAGGAGGTGGGCGAGCAGATCCGCGACGGGGGTGACGAGTTCGGGCGCCAGGTCGAAGAGGAGCACGCCGGACAGTCCGGGTTCGACGGCGGCGCAGACGAGCGCGGTCAGCAGCCGGTGCTCCAGCCCGGCCGGATCCGTGACGGGGCCGGGGAGTAGGCCGGCGTCGGGGTCCGTATCGGGGTCGGCGGGGGAATCGGCAGGGGGTTCGGGTGCGGGCGCGGTCATGGCCGCCTCAGCCGAAGAGGTCGTCGACACAGGCGTCGTCGTCGGGCCCCCACGCGAAGCTGCCGGCGTGCGTCGATTCCGGTCTCCGGTGGCGCAGCGCGAACGGCAGCACCCGCCGTACGTGCCGGGGTTCGGTCCGGGCACCGCCCTCCAGCGCGGCGAGGGCGCGGGCGGCCTGCGCGGTGACGAGTTCGCCCCGATGCCCCACGGCGGAGAGCCGCCCCGCGCACTCGGCGCAGAGCCTGCCGACCGCGTCGGGGACCGCGACGCCGGGCAGCGCGCTCCTGGCCGCCAGCAGGGTGGCACGGCGCGCGGCGCTCTCCTCCGCGGCCTCGGCCAGCCAGCGGGACGTATCCCTGGCCAGCTCCTCCTCGAAGGTCAGCACCGTCATGATCATCCGGTGTCTGGCCTCGGTGTCCAGCTCGGCCGCGGTCACCATCAGCCCGAACCGGTCGAGGAGTTGTGGGCGCAGCCCGCCCTCCTCGGGGTTCATCGTGCCGACGAGCCCGAAGGAGAGATGGCGGGCCGCGGCGATGCCCTCACGCTGGACGGAGAGCACACCGGTGGAGACCACGTCCAGGATGATGTTGACCAGGTGGTCGTCGAGCAGGTTGACCTCGTCGACGTACAGCAGCCCCTTCTCGTGGGCCTCTTCGAGCAGCCCGGGCTGTTCCCTGGCCTCGCCGCGCATCAGCGCGTCGAGCTCCCAGCCGCCGAGGACGCGGTCGTCGGTGGCGTTGATCGGCAGGGTGACGGGCAGTTCGCCCCGGGTCATCAGCGCGAAGGCGCGGACGACGGTGGACTTGGCGGTGCCGCGCTGCCCGCTGACGAGGACGCCGCCGATGCTCGGCGCGACGAAGTTCAGCTCCAGCGCCAGCTTGAGGTCGTCCTGACCCACGACCCGGCTGTACGGAAGGATCGGGATCGGCGGCACGGGCGCGGTTCCGCAAGCCTGCGACGGCGCGACGGGGTGCTCGGAGCCGGGCACGGGCGCCGGGTCCGGCGCGGGGGTCACGGTCACCGGGCGGCCCCCGCCGCGGCACCGGCCGTCGGATCCCCGGGATCCCCCGGCTGCCAGCGGAACGTGAACTGGAGGTGCGCCTCCGCGCCCGCCGCGGCCACTGCGGGCAGGCCCCCGCCCGCGTCCAGGGTGATCGAGACCTGTAACTCGATCTCGTCGGGCCGTACGCCCTCCCCCAGGTCCCCCAGTCTGCGCATGGCCTGCGACGCACAGCGCCGCGCCAGGTCGAGCCCGTCACCGTAACGGTCCGCGGCCACCCGGAGGACGCGCCGCGCGGCGCCGTCCCGGGTCTCCTCGTCCGCGTAGACGGCGTCGAACTCACCATCCGGCCCCGCCGGTTGCCCGGCCGGGCCCACGACGACGGGAATCGGCCCGTCCTCCCCCGGTACCACAGGTCCCACGATGACGGTCATTCCCCGTATCCCCCTTGCCCCGCTGTACCTCAAGTGCGCGCGTTCGCATCGCTGTTGACGGTGTCTCCGCACTTTCCCCGGTACGGCCGGGCTCAATCGCGGGCAGCGGCCGGAGCCGTACCGGAGGCCGTAGCCGGAGTCATTGGTGCAGGGCACCCCGGCCACGCTGCGCAGCAGTCGCGTAGATCACGGTCTACGGCTGGAGCATCAGGCTGTTTGATTCGGCGCGCAATCCCGTTTCCGCGGAACGGGGCAAGGAGGGAGGGGATTTTTCCTACCTGCCCGTCAACCCTGCCTGAATGAATCCCGGGGTACGCGTCCAGCACCTTCGTCCACGTGGCACAGGCAGCTTCGTGGTGCGCTCATCCAGACACACAGTCGCCAACCGTGACCACCAACGGCGTCGGGGCAATAGTCCCAGGACCGCACCCGCTTGCGAGGGGACCTCCGCGAAATGATGGTGTGCCAGGTGCTACACCCGACGGAGACGGGAGAGCAGTCCCCGGTGGGCCCATTCTGCCCGGCGCAGCCCCATCCAGACGCAA
This sequence comes from Streptomyces sp. NPDC056987, assembly GCF_042673865.1. NCBI lineage: Bacteria > Bacillati > Actinomycetota > Actinomycetes > Kitasatosporales > Streptomycetaceae > Streptomyces > Streptomyces sp. NPDC056987. The sequence continues at coordinate 68,022 of NZ_JBHURV010000043.1, read as the reverse complement.
CAGGCGGCCATGCCAATCGCGAGCGAGCGCGGTCGCTCCGAGCGCGGACGGGAACGCGTTCATCATGGCAATGCCGATCACCACGGCGACGACTCCGTCGAACTGCCAGGCCACGACCAGGAGCCCGGAGAGGTCACCGAGTGGCGTGATGATCGGGAGAAGCAGTTCGAGCGGCAGATGCAGCTTCATCTCACGCAGGAACCTGGCACCGAGCACCAGCACCACCGACCCTGGGACGAGCAGCACCGCGTTCACCAGGCGTCCGCTGAGAAGCGGCCACTGGATCGTGATCGCAAGGCCGCCTCCCAGGCACGCTCCGACCGCTACGGCGACGACAGGCCAAGCCAGCGTGCGTGCGAGCGTCCCACCCCACCACTCACCGGGAACGTCGTGGGCGCGAGGAGCGTGGTGTCGCCCAGCGTGACCGTCGCGCCGTCCGCCGCGAGGACAGGAACTCCGGTCACTCCCACTCCAGAACCACAGGCATCTCCCCTGAGCGTACGCCGGGGTCCTCACCCGCGCGGGACCCGTTGACGCTCGCCACCTCCAGTCGGCCGTCCGTGCCCGCCGCCGTTGCCTCCCCCGGTGGCGGGGCCGCACCTCAGGTCAGCGGTGGCTCGAAGTCCCAGTACGGGCGGTTGCGGGAGCGGGCCGCGACCGTGTGGACGTGCTGGGCGCCGAGCGTGGCCACCAGGTCGTCCAGTGCCTCCTGTTCGACCTTCTCGGCGCGCTGCGCGTCCCGCAGCCCGCGCAGGTCCGCGGCGTGCGCGATCCGGGCCGAGAGGGTCAACGGGTGGGTACGGCCCAGGGTTTCGGTGGCCCGGACGACGGTCTCGCCGGTGAGTGCCGCCGCGCCCTCCGCGTCGCCGGTGATGTTGCGCAGGGCCGCCGTGTTGACGGCGCACCCCAGCGTCCAGGGGTGGGTCTCGCCGACGGCGCCCGACATGTCCGCGAGCGCGTTCTCGGTGACGTCGAGGGCCTGGTCGCGTTCGCCGACGTTGCGCAGGATCAGGGCGTGGTTGGAGCGGGTGCCCGCGACGTACGGATGGCCCTCGCCCAGCATCGTCACATAGCCGTCGATGACGCGCTCGCTTATGTCCCTGGCCCGGTCGATGTCGCCGTGCTCGCGGGCGAAGCAGCTCTGGCCCGCCGCGAACATCATGGTCAGCGGGTCCCGTTCGCCGAGGACCCGTTCGCAGCTCTCCAGGACCTGGGTGAACAGCGCCCCGGCCCGGCCCCGTTCGCCCGACCGGTACAGGCACAGGGCCAGGTTGAACTCGGCGCGCAGGGTCTGCGGGTTGTCCCGGCCGAGGACCGTCCGGTGGACGCGGGTGCTCTGCGACTGGATCGACTCCGCCTCGCTGTAGCGGCCGAGGAGCCTGAGGTCCGTCGCGTAGTTGATCTCGGAGTAGAGGGTCCAGCTGTGGCGCGGCCTGAGCAGCTGCCGGCGGGCGTCCAGGGTGCGTCGGTTGAGGTCCAGGGAGTCCTCGTACCGGCCCAGCAGCCGCAGCGAGATGGCCAGGTTGTTCTGGGCGTTGAGGGTGCGGGAGTCCTGCTCGCCGAGGAGTTCGCGGAACGAGGCGAGGAGGCCGCGGGAGATCTCGTACGCCTCCTCGTACCGGCCGAGGCCGCGCAGGTCGGCGGCGAGTCCGCCGGCCGCCCGCAGATGCTCCAGGTCCTGCGCGCCGCGCTCCTCGCGGAGGTGTTCCACGGCGGCGCGCTCGATGGCCTCCGTACCGGCGTAGTCGCCGACGGCGCGCAGCAGGTTGGCGTAGTGGTAGCTGAGGTCCCAGATCCTCGGGTGGGTCTCGCCGAGGAGCCGCCGCCAGGTGTCCAGGGCGCGCCTGCCGAGGTTGATGCCCGCCCGGTACTCGCCCGAAAGGTACATGTAGCGGAGGCAGTTGAGGACCAGAGTGTGCATCGCGGGGTCGGTGCTCTTCAGCACGTCGGCCCACTTGAGGTGCGGGGTGATCTCCGCGTACCGGGGCCACAGGCGGGTGTCGGTGGGCCGCCCGGGGTCCGCCTCGACGAGGGCGCGGCGGACCACCTCGATGAACTCGGCGTGGTCCTGGGAGGGCATGTCCAGGTGGACGATCTGGTGGACCATGCGGTGCATGTAGAGCGAGTCGCCGGCCGCGCCCGCGGGCGAGGTCTCGTTGACCGCGTCGTGGACCTCGCGTTCGCCGACCCCGGCGGCCCGGACAACCGCGTACTGCCGCAGCTTGTTGATGGCGCGCGCCCAGCGCACCGGGTCGTCGACGAGCCCGCGCAGCTTCTCGGGAAGGGTCTCCGGCGGCAGGTCGCGCACCAGCCGTACGGGGATGGCGCCCGGCGCGAAGAAGGTGCACAGGCGGAGCAGGTCGACCGATTCGGGGACGGTCTCGCGGAGTTTGTTGAGCAGTATCGACCAGCCGGTCTGGAAGGCGAGCGGGAAGTCGCTGGAGATCCGGACGACGTCCTGGTCGACACCGTCCTTGAGCAGGTTGATGTAGGCGTCGACGGACATGTCGGAGTCGTTGAGCCAGCCGGCCGTCTGGTCGAGCAGCAGCGGCAGATCCTCCAGCGCGTGCGCGAGCCGGTCGGCCTCGTCGTAGGTGAGGCGCGGGGCGCGGCGGCGGACGAACGCGACCGACTCGACCCGGTCGTAGACGCGGACCTCCAGCAGGGAGCTGTTGTGCTCGCCCCACTCCGGGTTGCGCGCGGTGATCAGGACATGGCCCGGTCCGGTCGGTACGAGGTCCCAGATCTGGTCCGGTTCGTCGGCGCCGTCCAGGATGAGCAGCCAGCGGCTGTACGGGTCGCCGCGGCGCAGGGCGTCCCGGGCGGCGCGCAGCCGCTCGCCGTACTCCACACCGGTGGACAGGCCGAGGGCCGGGGCGAGCGCGGCGAGCCGCTGGCGGCAGCTGACGCGCTTGTCGGCGGAGACCCACCACACCACGTCGTACTCCGCGCCGAAGCGGTGCGCGTACTCGGCGGCGAGCTGGGTCTTGCCGACGCCGGACATGCCGTGCAGGGTGACCACCCCGGCGCCCCTGGCGGCCTGTTGGAGCGCGTGGTGGGCGGCGTCGAGCAGCGGCTCGCGGCCGGTGAAGCGGGTGTTGCGGCGGGGCACGCCGTCCCAGATGTCGGGCGACTCGCCGGGGTAACGGGGGCCGCGCCGGGGGCCGTCGGGCTCGCGCTCGCGCGGCCCCTCGGTGGACAGCCCGAGCTGGGTCAGCAGCCGCCGCTCGGCCTCCTGCTCGCCGACGGTGTCCAGGCCGACGGCGGCGAAGACGGCGGCGGCGCTGGGCAGCTTCTCCGCCTCGTTGGTGACGGAGACGCCGAAGAACCGCTCGCGCTCGGCGGCGACGACCTCGCGCAGCGCGCTGTTCCACTCGTCGTGGCCGCGCGGGCCGAGCTGGAAGTACCACTGGCTGACGACCACGAGGACGGGGCCCGGGGCGAGCAGGAGGTCGCGCAGGCACTCCGTCAGTGTCATGTCGTCCGGCGGGTCCCACCGCTGGTAGGAGACGGCGAGCCCGCGCCGTTCGAGACGGTCGCCGATCCAGGCCGCCCAGGGGCGGTTGTACCCGGCGAAGCTGATCGTGACCGACCGGGGCCCGGTTGCTCCAACTGACTTACGCGCTCCGGGCATTCGACCGTCTCCCTGCATCGTCATACGCCCTTTTAACATACCCCGGACCGGCTCGGATCCATCCTTGTGCGCGCCGCCTCACGTTGCGTTCCTTTGGCGCCAGATCATCCGTGCCGTACGCACGTAGGAGGCGGCCCGCGCGCGGTGTCCCGGTGGCGGTGGGTGGTCGGCCAGCCGGTGGTACACCGCGATCATCTCGTTGACGAGGACGCGGCCCTCCCTGGTGAGCGCCCCGGAGCCGGCGAGCACGGGCAGCACCGCGCCGACCTGTTCGTGGGTGCGCGCGTGTTCGGCCCACGCCTGGTCGCGGACGGCGAGGCGGTCCGCGGCGAGGGCAAGGCGCTGCCAGTGGTCGGCGAGGGCGATGTGCGAGTACGCGCCCTGGAGCAGCCCGTCGAAGGGGCGGGGGTCGGAGCGCCAGGGCGCGAAGTGCCGGGGCGCGGCGTCCTCGTGGTGGAGCGGGGTGAGGGCGGCGAGCGCGGCGAGTTTGGTGTGCTGGAGTTCGTGCACGAGCGTCGAGGCGAAGGCGGCGGCGGTGGCGGGGCGGCTGGTGAGGACCGCGCCGAACGCCTCGCGGCGGGTGCCGCTGCACTGCGCCGGGCCGCCCCCGGCGGGGGTGGATCCGGGCGGGGGCGCGAGCGGTACGAGGCAGTGCAGCAGGGTGGCGGTCTCCTCGGCGCGGTACGGGCCGCCGGTCCGCAGCAGCGGCTCCACCTCGGCCCAGGAGCGCGCCCACGCCGTACGGTGCCGCGCGTCGAGGCGGGTGACGGCGGACAGCCCGTGCCGCGCCGCACCGGTGCCCGCGGTCCGGTACGGGTCGATGTCGTCCAGCGGCACGGGGGCGGCCCCGGGCCGTACCGGAGGCAGCGCGAGGACGGGCAGCCAGCGTGGGTCCCCGCTCCGGGCGACGGGAGCGTCCACGGCGGCGTCGGCGCTCTCGGCGTCCAGGCGTACCGTGACGGGCGCCGCGTCCGCCGGGCGCAGGGTCAACTCCGCGCCGCGCAGGGTGACATCGACGGGTACGGGCTCGTCCCGGCCGGTGCGCAGGGCGCCCAGGGTGGGCAGCGCGAGCACACCGCAGCGGCCGGTGAGCCGGCCGGTGAAGGGCAGCCGGGCGCGGATCGCGGCGGAGGCGGCGAGCGCGCCGAAGTGGTCGAGATCGGCGCGGAGTTCGGGGCTGTCGCCGCCGTCGGGTGCTCCGGTGGTCAGTCCGTGCAGACAGCGCTGTGCCCAGGGGCCGGCCAGCGGGTAGAGCAGCACGGTCCGTACGGCGGTCCGGTCGGCCCGTTCGGCGGCCTCCAGCAGCGCCCAGTCGTCGCGCAGCCGGGCGAGCGCGCCGGGCGGGCGGCGCGCGGGCGGGATGTCGGCCGCCGCGTCGAGCAGGGCCCGCAGCAGGACGAGCCGGCGGGTGTGCTGGTCGCGTACGAGCAGCCGCAGCGCCTCGGCGCCGCCTTCGGTGCGGCCGAGTTCGCGCAGGGCCTCCTCGGGGACGGGGCTCACCGGAGGGCCCCGGGAGCTGCGGCGGGGGCGGACGCGGCGGCCTCGGTGAGCCGGGCGGCGACATGGCGGATCAGCCGCTCCAGGTCGGCGCAGTAGACGGAGCGCTGGGTGAAGCCGTGCCCCGCGCGGTAGCGGTGGGCGTAGTGGCCGCCGCCGCAGACCGTGAGCAGCGGGCAGGCCCGGCACGCGGCGGCCAGGGCGGCGGCGCCGCTCTGCCGGGCGGCGACCCCGGGGTGGCGCAGGGCGTCGTCGAAGGAGTGGTTCCGTACGTCGAGCCCGGTGGCGGCGGCCGTGTCGTAGGCGGACTTGAGGGAGTCGACCTGCTCGATCGCGCCGTCCGTCTCGACGACGACCGCGTTGACCGGGTCGAGCCCGAGGGACTCGGTGGCGCCCGGCAGCCCGAGCAGCAGCGCCAGGCACTCCTCGAAGAGCCGCACCCGGGTCTCCCGCCGGCCGGCCCCCCACCAGCGGTCGAAGACGGCGGCCAGCCAGTCGCCGTACGGGGTCGCGCGACCGGGATCCCCGTGGCCGGGGCCCCCGTGGCCGGGCCTCCGGGAGCCGGGTCCCGCACGGCCGGCGTCCCCGGACGGCGGGTCCGCGTCCCCGGGGCCGGCGGCGGGCAGTCCGGGCGGCGGGCTGGTCCAGTTGCCGTGCGGCAGCAGCAGATCGAGCGCGGGCGGGCGCAGCTCCAGCAGCGATTCGTACAGCTCGACGGGGTCGGTGCGCGGGTCGACGACGGTGAGGAGGCCCGCGTACGCCTCCGGGCGGCGCCCGGCGAGCAGCCGGGCGCCCCGCGCGGCGGCGGCGAAGGACGGGCGTCCCGCGTGGTCGGTGCGCAGGGTGTTGTGCGCGGGCAGCCCGCCGTCGAGGCTGATGCCGATCCGTACGGAGTGCCGGGCGAGGGTGTCGACCGCGCGCTCGGTGAGCAGGGTGCCGTTGGTCTGGACGGTGGCGTGGACCGTACGGGAGGGGCCCACCCGGTCGCGTACGGCGTCGGCGAAGGCCCCGAGCCGCGCGGCGCCGACGAGCAGCGGCTCCCCGCCGTGCAGCACGAGGGCGGTCTCGCGCAGCCCGTGGGTACGCGCGTGCTCGGCGATCCGGTCGGCCGTGCGGTCCAGGACCTCGGGCGACGCGGCGGCGGGGCGGGTGCGCCAGGTGCGGTCGGGTCCGGCGTAGAGGTAGCAGTAGCGGCAGGCGAGGTTGCAGCGGCCGTGGACCTTCACGATGAACTGCGCGAAGGGTACGGGCCGCCCGCCCTGGACGGGTTCAGGGGTGCGCGGCATCCCCGGTCGGGACACTCCGCACCCCCCATGCTGTACGGCTGTACGGCGTCGTCGGACGGCCCGGGGCGGGGCCCGCCCGGACTCCCTGCGCAGTAGGTACTGCCCCGGAACGCCCCTCTCAGAACGCGTTGTTGAACCCCCAGAGCATTTCCCTGGGCTGCTGGGCCCTGCCCCGCAGGTCCGCCACCACCTCGCTGAGCACCGGGTGGTCGAGGGTCCGCAGGGCCGCCAGGTCGAGGCCCAGCAGGTCCGGCAGCTCACCTGCCGTCTCCGTACCGAGGGGGGCGGAGGGCACGCCCCCGCCCTCCCGCTCCCCGTCGTCGTGCTCCCGGCCGTGCGCCGCCTCGGTCATCACGCCTCCCCGTCAGGTCGTACGGCGCGCACCGCGTACCTCTCAGCGGTCCAGCTCGGCCAGCCGGTCCGCGGTCGATCGGGCCGGCTCGCCGCCGCCGTCCGGCAGCTTGCGCCACTCCGTGCGGGCCGCCCGGTACGCCTCACGCGCGGCCCGGGGCCGACCCGCCTCCTCGTAGGTCCTACCCCGCCAATGGCCCGCCGCAGCACGCAACGCGACGGCTTCCTGTTGCTGCCGCGGATTCTCCAGTTCCTCCTCGGCGGTCCTGGCCGCGTCCGCCGCGTCCCGGAACGCCTCGGCCGCGTCGTCGAGCCGGGCCGGGCGGTGCAGTGTGCGGTAGGCGTCGAAGTGGGAACGGCCCAGCTCCAGCCAGCAGCGCGCGGCCGTCAGCGGGTCGCGGGCCTCCTGTGCGGCGAGCCCGAAGAGGTGCTCGGCCTCGCGCAGATCGACCCGGTCGTCGTTGATCCGGTGGCGCAGCATCAGCGCCTGGCCCAGCATCAGCAGCCGCTCCGCCTGGCGGGCGGTGCCGGTGGCCGTCTCCGTACGGCAGTCGCGCAGCACCCGTACCGCCGCGCCGGTGTGCGGCGCCCCGTCCGGCAGTCCCGCGCGGCGCAGCAGCGTGGCGCCCCACTCGGCGAGGAGGTCCGCGTGGGCCCGGGAGTCCCGGGCGGTGGAGCGGGCGGCGCGGGCGAAGAACTCGGCGGCCTCGTCGAGTTCATGGGCGTCGTCCGGGTTCCCGGCGCGTTCGTAGCGGGCCACCCTGACCCGTCCCGCGCGGATCCGGAGCGAGGTGAGCAGCCGCTCGTCCCGTACGGTCACCAGCGACTGGTCGACGAGGGTCGCGGCCTCGTCGAGGCCCTCGCCGGAGTGGAGCAGCGCGTCCACCAGGTCGAGCAGGATCCGGGCCTGGGTGCCGACGGTGTGGCCGCCCGGCGTGAGCGCCTTGCGCAGCGAGCGGGCCGCCTGGGCCGCGTACACCTGGGCCTGTTCGGGGTCGGCGGTGGCGCCGGAGAGCCGCAGCAGGGTTCTGCCGTGTGCCAGCGGAAGCCCCGGCGGCCGGTTCTCCTGGTCGGGCCAGACGTCGGCGAACGCCTCCAGCATGCCGATCGCCCCCTGGAGCAGCGCGCTGTCCCGGCCGAGCTGCCACTGCGCCTCCAGGGCGCGGACCCGGTCGAGGGTGAGCCGCAGCGCCTCGCCGGGTTCGAGTCCGGGCGCCGCGCAGGCGACGGTGTACTCGCGGTCGGCGCGGCGCAGCAGTTCCAGGGCGCCGTGCCGGTCGCCGTGGCGCCGCCGGTCGTCGGCGGCGGCGTGCAACACCTTGGCCAGGACGGCGCGTTCGCGGACGGCCCTGGGGTGCGCGGTGGCCCGTTCGGCCGCGCGCTCCGCCTCGCCGAGCAGTTCGCCGCCGCCCTGGACCTCCCAGAGCCGCAGCAGGCAGCGGGCGAACTCGGCCCACAGTTCGGGGTCGGAGCCGCCGGGTGTCTCGCGTTCGGTGGCGCCGCGCAGCAGCTGCACGGCGTCGATCAGGTACTGGACCATGCTGTCCGACTCGAACTGCGCGGTCAGTTCGCGGGCGCTCTCGACGGCCGCGTTGACCGGCTGCGTCGCGGTGTCGGGTCCCGAGCCGTTGAGGCCGTACGCCGCGAACTGCTCGGGCAGCGGCATGAACTGCTCCAGCACGCGGGCGGCGACCTCGGCGAACGGGGACGGCACGCGCGGCCCCCGGCCGCCGCCGTCCCCGTGCTCTCCGTGGTCGTCCGGGCCGTAGGGGCGGCCGAACGCGCCGTCGAACTCCCCGCCGAACTCGGGGTCGTCGTCCGGGTCGCCGCTGGGCACGATCGGGCCGCGGCGTTCGTTGCCGAGCTGGGCGAGGGCGAGCGCGGGGAAGTTGGGGCCGCCGCGGCCGAAGCGCTGCTCGATGTACTCGGAGCAGTGTTTCAGTACGAGGACGGCCTCGTCCCGGCCCAGCGGGCCGAGCAGTGCCTCCTGGACGCCGGGCGCGAACTCGTACCACGGCCCGTCGCCGTCGTCGGGGCCGTCGCTCTTGCTGCGCGAGAGGAGCCCGCTGAGCAGCACCTCGGCGAGTTCGGAGGGGCCGGAGTCGGGCAGCATGGTGCGCTGGACGAGCTGCATCACCGGGAGGCAGAGCGGGGCCGCCGCGAGATAGACGGCGAGCTGTCCGGCCACCGGGGAGGCGGCCGAGCGGAAGCGGCTGACGAGCTGGAGCGAGGACATCCGCTCGCCGGCGCGCGGCACGGGGGCCGGCGGATGGTCGGCGCGCACCCAGCCGACCGCGCCGGAGATCCGTCCCGCGCCGGTGCCGGAGAGCAGCCGGGCCCAGGCGCCGAGTGCACCCGCGACGGGCGGCAGCACGGGCACGGCGAGGGCGCCGGGGCGGGCTGCGGGCGCGGTGGCGGCGTCCCCGCCGACCTTCAGCACGGCGGCGCCGGCCGCGCCCTCGCCCCGGGAGAGGACCCCGTAGGTGACGGGCAGTCTGGTCCGGTTCCACATGCGTTGCGGCAGGGGCTGGAGGACGGCGGTGGGCGCCTGCCGGCCGAGCTGGTGCAGCAGCCGGTGGGCGCGCCCGCTGTGCCAGAGAGGGCCGGCGCAGTCGCTGACGACGACGGTGACGCGGCGGCCGGTCGGGTCGCTGAGCCGGTCGGCCGAACTGAGCGGCGCGGCGGCCGGGTCGGGGCTTCTGCTGACGGCGGGCGCGCCGTCCGGCCCCTGGTGGAGATAGCGCGTCTGCACATCCCGGAAGGCGCCCAACTGGCCGAATATCTGCTGGAGTTCGACGAAGAGCCGTTCCCATACGCGCATCGACGACGAGGCGTCCAGGACGAACTGCAGAATCGCGTCCCCGCGCGAGACTCCTCGGAACACCGGAATGATCAGCCCGCCGGCGCGGGCACTCAGCTCTACGGTCGCCACCTCGTCAAGGGTACGGCGCAGCGGGGGCGCGGCGGGCCGGTACCGCTGAAGCGGACGAAGGGCGCGCTGGAGTTCGAGGGGTGCGGGGAGCGCGGGGGCGGCCGGTACGCCCAGGGTGAGCGCGGTGGCGCCGCCGCCCCGCCCGCCGCCCCGCCGGGCGCGCGGTCCGTCGCGGCGCGGTACGGGGTAGAGGGTGACGCGGGGGTCCTCGACGGGGAGGCCGGGCGGCTCGGGCGCGTCGGCCCCGTCGGTCGCATCGGCCCCCTCCGTAACACCGGAACCGGGGCCGGACACGGAGTCCGCCTCCGGACCACTGTCGTTCCCCGGCGGGGCGGCGCGGGGGCCACCGGGGGGTGTGTCATGGTCGCGGCGCGTCTGCTGGGCGAGCCAGAGGGCGTCGCAGAGCTGCTCGGCATCGGGGTCGAGCCCGGCACCGCGCAGCCGCGCGACGAGCGCGGCGAGCCGCGCACTGTCGTACGGACGCGGCTCCCCGGCGCCGGGGTCCACCGCGCCCGGGGCCACCGCGCCCGGGTCCGGGACGCGCGGATCCACCGCGCGTGGGTCCGGTACGGCTGAGTCCGGTACGCGTGGGTCCGGTACGGGTGAGTCCGGTACGCGCGGGTCCGGTACGGCTGAATCCGCCACGCGCGGGTCCGGCTCGCCCGCCGGGCCGTGGCGCCCCGTGACGTCGGGCATCAGCGCATCACCTCGGTCGGTCGAGCCGCTGGATGAGCAGGTCGGCGAGTCGGTCACGGCCCGCGGGCGCCGCGGCGTCGGTGAGGTAGATCGCGTTCAACAGCTGGTCGGTGGCGATCAGTTCACTGCGCGAGCGCTCCAGGAAGTGCGCGATGAGATCGTCGCCCGCGCGCGCCGCCTCGTCGCCGAGGTGGGCCCGTACGAAGGTGGCGAGGCGCTGGTGGTCGGGGCGGCCCAGCTCCAGATGGATGCAGCGGCGCATCAGCGGCGCCGGGAAGTCGCGTTCCCCGTTGCTGGTCAGGACGACGAAGGGGAAGGCGCGGCACTGCACCCGGCCGCCCCTGATCCGCACCTTCCTGCCGTCGTCGGTGAGGACCTCGGCCTCCCCGTCGGGCAGCCGGTCCGCGATCCGCTCCAGCTCCGGGATGCCGAACTCGCCCTCCTCCAGGACGTTGAGGAGGTCGTTGGGCAGATCGATGTCGCTCTTGTCCAACTCGTCGATGAGCAGGACGCGCGGCTGCTCGGAGGGGAGCAGCGCCGTGCCGAGCGGGCCGAGCCGGATGTAGCTGCCGATGTCCGCCGACGGATCCTGCCCCGCCGCCACCCCGGCGCCGGCCGCGGCGCTGTGCGCGGCGAGCTGGACGTCCTGGAGGCGGGCGATCGCGTCGTAGTGGTAGAGCCCGTCGAGCAGGGTGGAGCGGCTGACGATGGGCCAGCGCAGCACCCGGCCGAGCCCCAGTTCATGGGCTACGGAGTGGGCCAGGGTGGACTTGCCCGCGCCGGGGCTGCCGGTGACGAGCAGCGGACGGCGCAGATAGAGCGCCGCGTTGATCATCTCCAGCTCCTCGGCGCCCGGGCGGTGCAGCTCCGCCTCGTGGCGGTACCCGCCGAGCCGCCGGTCGGCGGAGCCGTCACCGCCGCCGCTGCCGTCAGCGCTGCCGTCGCCGTCGCCGTTGCCGTCGTGTCCGCCCGCCGGCCAGGTGTCGCCGCGCCCGGCGAAGTCCCGCCAGGGCGGCGGCGGGGGCAGTTGGCCGATGCCGTCGTGCGGCTCGCCGGCCCCTCGGTAGATGAGCCACTCGCTGGGTTCACTCATGGTGATTTCCTCGTCATCACTCGTCCGACGGGGGCGGCAGCCGCCGAAGGTGCTTCACCGTAGCGATCTACGGCGTACCCCGTAAGGGTCCGCCAGGAGCCGGGCCGGACCGGGCCGTTCACGGTGCCTCCAGCAACAGGCCTGATCCGGGCAGCGGATGGTGCGGATCGTCGTAGAACAGCGCCACGCCGTCCGACCAGAACGTCTCCGCACGGCCCGCGTGCACGCCCTGGCGCAGCTCCATCAGGAGCCGCGGCAACTGCTCCGCGCCGCCCGCCTCGGCCACCGTGCGCACGGCCCGGCGGTGGAACTCGGCGCAGACCGCCTCGGCGCGGTTCTCACCGCGCCGCAGCAGCGCCACGTGGAAGCCGCCGCGTACGACCCGGCCCAGTCCCGCCGCGGTCTCGCCGTCGGGGCGCGCCGCGTAACGGCAGAGCACGGGCACGGCCTCGTACGCCAGGGAGCGCAGCAGCTCCTCCTCGGGTACGGGTACCCGTAATCCGTCCTCGCAGTCGACGATCTCGGCGCGTACCGCGGTCTCCGCCGCACGGGTCCAGCGTGTCCGGTGCTCTCTGGCCTCCTCCTCGGAGAGCGGCGGCTCCCGGTCGGAGCAGCGCACGACCACCGGGCGCAGGGTGCCGAGCGGCGGCTCGTCCGGCGCCAGCCGCCAGCCCTCGACCTCAAGACCGAGCTGCTGCTGGACGACGGCGACCTGGAGGACGGCCGGGCTGTCCGGCTCGTCGCACCGCCGGAACGCCTCCGCCAGCGACCCGGTCAGCCGGGTGTGCAGCGCGCTGCCGGGGGTGCCCTTGCTGTCCTCGGCGACGGGCAGCACCTCCCCGCTGTGCCGGGCGACCCCGACGCGCCAGTCGTAGCTGTCGCGCTCCCAGCCGCGCGGCTCCAGCTCCAGCAGGACGAAGGGGCGTTCGCCCGCGCGGGGCCGCTCCCCGTATGCCGGGGCCGCGCGCCGCTGGGCGCGGTCCGTGCGGTGCCGGGTGGCGGACCACAGCAGCGCGATCTCGTTGCGGAAGTCCCGGGAGAGCCGGTCGTCGGCGACGAACTTCACCCAGTCCCAGAGGGCTTCCTCGGCCGCCACGGTGGCCGCGGTGACGTACGGGCGCTCGGCGGCGATGGCGCTCATGCAGTAGCGCAGGACGAGTTCGAGCGCGGCGCCGCCGCCGCGCGTCTCGTACAGCGCGCCGAGCCCGTCCCGCCAGCTCCGCGGCGCCGGATAGCGCTCCACGCGGTGCACGCCCGGGAGCCGTACCAGCAGATCGAGCAGGCTGTGCGTGGAGACCGGCGGCGGCAGCTCGGCCAGCCTGCCGAGCAGCAGGATCCGCTGCTGCGGGCTGAGCGCCCGGTCGGCGCCCGCGTCGAGCGAGGTCTGGACGTCCGCCCAGGTCCAGCCGGTGTCCACGCGGGCGAGCTGCCGGTCCGCGTGGTACCGGTCGTGGGCGTGGAAGACCGCCTGGTAGTCGTCGTCGGCCTCGGCCCCGGCCATCGCGGCGGGCACCGGCAGCGAGCGCAGCCGCTCGATCCCGATGGACGTGCCGCCCATGCCGCCGACGAGCTGCGACTTGAGTACGCCGACCACCTCGCCGCGCGCCAGGTCGACCGCGGGTCCGCCGGAGACCCCCGGCGGCAGCACGTCCCCGCCGAGCCGCACCTGTTCGTCCTCCGGCTCCGACCAGCCGCCGACCGTGCCCTGGACCGACAACTGCCCGCTGAGCCGCTTGATCCGGCCGCCCACCTCCGTCCAGCCGGAGTAGAGCACCGAGCCGCCGCCGAGGAACGCGGCGGGCCGCTCCGTCACGTACACACAGGCGTGCTCGACGGGCCGGAGGAGCCGGACCAGCGCGAGATCGGGGGCGGGCCACCCCCCGCCGCCGGGCGACGTCCCGGGGGCCGGTTCGGGCAGCGCGGAGACCACCGTGCCGGGCACGGAGGTCTCGCCGCTGCGGGGACCGGTTTCGAAGACCACTGTCACGTCCCGCCCCTCCCCCTGCAGCGCCACATGCGCACATGTGAGAACCCAGCTCGGGGCGATGAAGAAGCCGCTCCCCAGGAAGCTTCCACCCGGCCCGTCAGGGACATACCCGCCGTCCGGGCCATGGATGCGCACGGTCGCCGCCATCACGAGGTCGCGCAGCGCACCGCGGGTGTCCTCCGTGCCTCCCTGCGCGATCCTTCCCAGCCCGTCGATCATGCGCCGCTCCCGGCCGGGGGCGTGAACCCGTCGGGATGCGCCGGTGCGCCGGGGGACGCGCCCCCGGAGGTCCGCCCGTGCGACGGCGGACCGGACGGCGGCGGTAAGGGCGGCCCGGTCGGTGGCGGCACGAGGGGCCCGGCCGACGGCGGTACGGCCGACGGCGGTACGACCGGGACGGCCGGTGGCGCAGGCGGCGCGGCCGGCCGCTGCGTCCCGGCGTGTGACCCGGCGTGCGGCTGGGCCTGTGGCGGCACCAGCGGCGGTGCGGACAGATCGGCGGGCGGTCCCCCGCCGGTCCAGGTGAGCGTGACTTTGATGCCTCCCTTGGCCTCGCCGTCGGCGAGCAGCCCGACGACCTTCCCCGATTTCGCGGTGAGCTCGATCCCGAACTCGATACTGACCTCGTCGGGCCTGACCGCGCGCAGCGGCCCGACGAGCGAACGCGCGACGCTGGTCACGACGCCTTGCAGACTCTCGACCCGGGCCTGTACCTGGTCGGCGAATCCGGTGTCCGAGTACACGAGGCCCCCGGAGGGGCGGCTCAGCTCCTCGGCACCCGAGATCCGGGCCCAGACGGGTGTGCCGTCCGGCATTTCGATGCGCGTGACATTGGCCTCTCCGTCACCCATGACATCCTCATTTCCCCCAATTCCCCGCAGGTTAGCGGCCGTACGGCACCGAAGCGAGGCACATGAGGGAGGACGGCTGTTCGTGGCCGAACGGTTCTCGCGAGCTCACCGCCGGTGACCAGGCATTAGGCTGATTGCCATGTACTTCACGGACCGCGGGATCGAGGAACTGGAGAAGCGGCGCGGCGAGGAGGAGGTCACTTTCGAGTGGCTGGCCGAACAGCTGCGCACGTTCGTCGACCTCAACCCCGACTTCGAGGTGCCGGTCGAACGCCTGGCGACCTGGCTGGCCCGGCTGGACGACGACGAAGAGGACGAGTAGCCGAGCAGACGAGTAGCCGGGCACGCATCGGCCGGGCACGCATCGCCAGGGCACGGATCGGCCGGGCCCTCCGGCAGGCGGTGTGCCGTCACTCCCCGGCGGTACGGAGCCGGTCGTACGTCAGTCCCAGCGCGCCCTGCGTGATCAGCAGCGCGGCCGCGAAGGCCCACCCGGCGCTGCGGCGGCGGACCGCCCACACCGCCAGCGGGGCACCGGCCGCGAGTTGCGCGGCGCCGAGCAGCCGCGCCCGCGGCCCGTGCAGCCAGGGGCCGAGCGGCCCGTCCTCCACCGCGTCCAGCTCGGCCCGTACCGCGTCGCGCCACCCCGCCCACTCGATCTGCTCGGCCCCCGGCTGGACCCGGGCCACCTCGCGCAGCCGGTCGGCGGGTTCGCCCGGGGTGAGCCCCGCCGGAAGGACGAGGCCGGTGCGGGTGAGGAACGCGGAGAGCGCGAGCAGCCGGGTCCTGGAGTCGGCCTCGGGGTCGCCGAGGGTGAGCGGCTCCAGCGCCTGGAGGTCCAGTACGGGGTCGAGGCCGAGCCGGGCCGCGAACGTGCGCATCGCCTCGTCCTCGCCGACCGCCGTGCCGTCCGCGAGCCAGGTGTAGCCGACCGTACGGCGGAAGCCCGCGGCCAGGACGTACCCCGCCCGGTCCGGGTCCCACCACAGCGCGAGGACCGGCCAGTTGGCGCCGACGGCGAGCGCGGTGGCCCACCCCGCGACCACCCGGTCGACCGTATCCGTACCGTCCCGCCACGGCTTCCCCTCCGGGACCAGCGCGCTCCAGCCCAGCCCGGCCGGGGTCAGCAGCAGCTTCTCGCGGAGCAGATGGGCGGCGGGCCGCACCACCGCGGGCTCGGCCCGGCAGAGCAGCAGCGCACCTGCGGATGTCGCGTTCATGGCCCTTACGCTAGGGCAATTTGCCCTGATATGAGCGCTCGACGACCCACAGAACGGTCCGTTCCGCCGTCCGGCCTTGACTTCCCGTAACCGCGATATATCGTGTTCTTCAGGAGACGCGATATGTTGCGTGAAGCCGGGGCCCGGGAGGTCAGCACCATGGCAGAGTCGACGTGGGAAGTCGCCGGGTCCGAGAAGCTCACCTTCGACGACCCGGTGGCCAGACTGGACGTGCGCGTCGTCAACGGCGCGGTGAACGTGGTCGGCACGGACGAGGCCCTGCCCGACCGGCCGGGCGGCACCCGGCTGGAGATCTCGCGCGTCGAGGGCCCGCCGCTGATCGTCACCTGGACGGCTCGACCCTGACCGTCGCCTACGCGGACCTGCCCTGGAAGTCCCTGCTCAACTGGCTCGACCGCAAGGGCCGGGGGCGCAGCGCGGTCGTCTCCCTCGCCGTCCCCACCGGGACCGAGGTGGAGGTGGGCGTCGTCGGCGCCGAGGCCGTGGTCACCGGGATCCGGGGGCGTACGGCGGTGCGCGGGGTCAGCGGGGGCACCACGCTCGTGGGGCTGTCGGGCGAGGTGCGCGCCGAGACGGTCTCCGGCGACCTGGAGGCCCAGGCGGTCACCGGCAGCCTGCACTACCACTCCGTGTCGGGCAGTCTGACGGTCGTGGAGGGTTCCGGGTCGACCGTACGGGCCGACTCGGTCAGCGGCGACATGGTCGTCGACCTCGACCCGGCGGGCCGGCCCACGGACATCAGCCTCAACACCGTGTCGGGCGAGGTCGCGATCCGGCTGCCGCATCCCACGGACGCGCAGGTCGAGGCGAACACGGCGAGCGGTGCGGTGACCAACGCGTTCGACGATCTGCGGGTCAGCGGCCGGTGGGGCGCCCACAAGATCACCGGCACACTGGGCGCGGGCGCGGGGACCCTCAAGGCGAACACGGTGTCCGGCTCGATCGCGCTGCTCAGAAAACCACCGTCGGAGGACGACGGCCCGCCCGCCGGGCCCCCGCGGGCCCCCCACACCTCACACGCACCACAGGACCCGAGGGACCCGGCGCCTGCCTCCGCCCCGGCCGACGCGGCGCCCTCCCTGACGAAGGAGCTCTGACATGCCCCCGGTCTTCGCCCACGGCCGACTCCGCCTCTACCTGCTCAAACTGCTGGACGAGGCGCCGCGCCACGGCTACGAGGTGATCCGGCTGCTGGAGGAGCGCTTCCAGGGCCTGTACGCGCCCTCCGCCGGCACGGTCTATCCGCGGCTGGCCAAACTGGAGGCCGAGGGCCTGGTCACGCACGCCACCGAGGGCGGCCGCAAGGTCTACTCGATCACCGAGGCAGGCCGCGCCGAGCTGGCCGGGCGCGGCGGCGAACTGGCCGATCTGGAGCTGGAGATCCGCGAGTCGGTCTCCGAACTGGCCGCGGAGATCCGCGAGGACGTACGGGGCGCGGCGGGCCAGCTCCGCAGCGAGATGCGGGCGGCCGCCTCCAGGACCCGTACGGCGGCCGGTTCCGGGTCCCACGGGGCGGGCGACGGGGACGCTCCCCTGGGCGACACCGAGTCCTGGCGGGTGGCGAAGGAGGAGCTGAAGCGCGCGAAGCAGGAGTGGAAGGAGCAGGCCCGCCGCGCGAAGGACGAGTCCCGCCGGGCCCGCGAGGACGCCCAGCAGGCCCGCCGCCAGGCCAGGGAGGCCCAGGAGATGGCGCGTCAGGAGATGCAGCGCATCGCGAAGCAGGTCCAGGACCAGGTGCAGGACCACTTCGTACGGGGCGACTGGCCGACGGGGCTGCGCGAGGGCCTCTCGGAGCTGGCCGGCCAGCTCGGCGGCCTGACCGGCTCGGCCTGGCCCCCGTTCGGCAAGCCGGATCCGGCAGGGACGCGGGACGACGACGCCGGGGTACCGGACGACGACGCGGGGGCACGGGACGACACGGCCGGCACGCGGGACGCGCAGGAGTCCGCGCACGACGCCCCGGAGTGGGCGAAGGACGTGCCGGGGTCCGGTGACCCGGCGCGGGATCTGGACCGGCTGCTGGACCGCTTCCGCGACGACATCCGCGACGCGGCCCGGGACCACGGGGTCACGGACGCCCAACTCGGCGAGGCCAGAAGCCACTTGTCGACGGCGGCGGTCCGCATCGGCGCGCTGCTGCGCACCCCGGAGAAGTGACGGGCGGACGGGCGGGAGGCGTCGCGCGATCCCTTGACGCGCCTCTTCCCGGCCCGATACTGGTGGGCGACACCGTTCGGAAGTGACGGATTGTGTGGCATCAACACCGGTGAATTTGTTGGGACTTGTGTCCTCATCTCGCCGTGGTGATGCCACCGTCCGGTCACGCCCTCTCCCCCGCGCCGAACGGCCCCCCACACAGGAGGAAGCCGCGATGACTCCCTTATCGACTCCGCAGCGCGCCGGGCGCCGGACCGTGAAACGGCCTACGAGGGCGCTGGTCACGGGCCTGGCGGCCGTCGCGCTGAGCTGGCCGGGCCTGGCGCAGGCGGCGCCACCGGCCGCGCCTGTCACCGCCCTCGCTCCGGCCACCGCCCCCGCATCCGCTTCCGCATCCGTGGAGCGGGCGGCGGCCGACATCACCTGGACCCTGGTCCGGGCGAGCAACCCCACCGCGGACCAGCAGGACGCGTACAACCGCATCACGGCGGCCATGAACGCCGCGGTGGCCCGCTACAACAATCTCAGCGACCTGGGCAAGGCCATCACCGTGCGCTACGAGCCCGGCGTGCCCACCGCCGACGGCAACATCAACGGGACGATCCGCTTCGGCAGCAACCGCAGCTACATGGCGGAGCGCACCGCCCTGCACGAGATATCGCACACCATCGGCGTCGGCACGAGCGGCGGCTGGTCCTCCCTCGGCGGCAGCGGCACCTGGCGCGGAGCCCAGGCCACGGCCCTGGTCAAGCAGTACGACGGCGCGAACGCGACGCTGTCGACCGGTGGGGGGCACTTCTGGCCCTACGGTCTGAACTACGACAACGAGTTCTCGAACACGGCGGCCGACCGGCATGTCCACATCGTCGCCGCGATGGTCCGCGACGGGCTCTGAGCCCGGGAAGGGTGAGGGGGGGGCCAAACCCCCCCCCCCCCCCCCCCCCCCCCCCCCCCGGGGCCTCCCACACGGGGGTGAGGGTTTTAACGGAAACGGGGCCCCAGGCCC
>NZ_JBHURV010000043.1:0-49281 GCF_042673865.1 Streptomyces sp. NPDC056987 | reverse complement strand
GTCCCCTACCCGGGCGCCCGCCGGTATCCACCACAGGGCCGCGGCTTTGGCCGGCGCGGGTCTTTGGCCCGGGTCGGGGTGGGGGGGCGCCACCCCCCCCCCCCCACACCCCGCCCACCCCGCGTGCTCAGGACTCCAGGTGCTTCAGGTTGTTCCGCAGACGGGGCACCATGGCCCGGGCCTCGTCGGTGTCCGTCGCGGCGACCTCCTCGACGAGGGCGCGCAGCCGCCGCGCCCCCGCCTCCCGCCGGCCGAGTTCCTGCTCGGTCCAGGCCACGCGGACGACACAGCGCACCCGTTCGTCCAGGACACCGAGCCCGGCGAGCGCGGTGGCACCCTGCTCCAGCAGCCTGATCGCCTCCTCGCGGACGGCGTCGGCCTCCCCGCCGGCCTCCCGATCGGCCTTTCCGGCGGCGTCGTCACCTTCCTCGTACTCGTCGCCTTCGTCGTTCTCGTCGGCGTCCTCGTCGAGGAGGTCGAGAAGCAGTTCACCGGTCTGGTACCAGCCACGGGCCCGTTCCAGCAGGAGTTCGTCACCGTCACCTTCGACGGCCGCGAGGGACCGGGCCATCAGCTCCTTCGCGGCGTCCGCGTTACCCGCCCGGACCTCCAGCCAGGCGACGGAGCGCAGGGCCCGCGCGGCGCCGACCGGTTCGCCCGTCCCCTGCCACAGCTCGACGGCCCGGTGGTACGCGGCGACGGCCTCGTCCCGCAGCCCCGCGCCCGACAGGCACTCGGCGGCGAGGGTGGCGAACCGGGCGTGCGGCTGCTGGTTCTCCCAGCCCTTGGCCACCTCGGCGGCGAGCAGATACTGCTCGGCCGCGCCCCGCTGGTCGCCCAGCGCCCGGAGGATCCCGGCGAGCGCCTCCCGTGCCCGTACGGCCCGTGGCTCCCCCTGACGGAGCAGATCGGGCAGGGCCGACTCCAGCACCTCGGCGGCCTCGGCGGCACGGCCGGTCTCGGCGTACGCCTGGGCGAGGAGCAGCCGGGCGTAGGCCCCCGCGCCGGCCGACTCACCCGCCTCGTCGAGCCAGTGCGCGGCTTCGAGGGCGTACTCCGCGGCCTCGGCCTCCTTGCCGTACTGCTGGTAGAGGATGTCGGCGAGGGTGAGTCTGAGCCGGCCGAGTTCGTCCGGGTCGATCAGCTCCGTGCCGTACGCCACGGCGGTGCGCGCGGCCTCCTCCGCCTCCTCCTCGCGGCCGAGCGCCATGAGCAGCGCCGCCCGCCGGGCGAGGGGTTCCGCGGCGTCCCACGGGCGGCCGGCGGCGGTGCCGCGCCGTGCGGACGAGGAGAACAGCGCCTCGGCCCGCTCGGCGTCCCCGGCCTGCCAGGCCAGCTCCGCCCGCTGCTTCTCGGCGCCGGCGAGCAGGTCCGCGAGTTCGGCGGCCGGTTCCTCGGCGTCCCGGCCGCCGAACTCGGTGACGAAGCCGGCGAGGTCCGCGTCGAGGCGGGCCTGATCGGCTTCGGCGGTGGCGGGGTCGTGGCCGCTCTCCTGGTGCCGCAGTACGGCGCCGAGCCGGGCCCCGCTCAGTGCGACGCTCGCGATCCGCCGCGTGCGCGTGGGCTCCCCGGGGTCGAGCGCGTCCGCCGATGCCGCGGCGGTCGCGAGCAGGCGCCGTATCTCCTCGGGCGGTTCACCGCTCTGGGCCGCGGCGAAGACGATCTGCAGCTCGGCGAGGGCGGCCCGGCCGGGCTCCTCGGCGGCCCGGTAGGCGGCTGCGGTCTCCTCCAGGAGCGGCCGGGCACCCGGATCGCCCGCGCGCCCGGCGCGGAGCGCGCGGTGTTCCAGCAACTCCGCGACGAGCAGCGGTTCGGGCACGACCGACTCCGCGGCGCCCGGCTCCGCCGTGCCCGGTTCCGCGGTGGTCCGCGTCGCCACCAGGGCTTCGATCCGGTCCCATACCGACGCCGCTCGCGGGTGCCCCTGGCCGCGCAGCTCGCGCGCCTCCCGGGCCAGTCGCGTCACCGTCACGGCGGGCGCCGCGTCCTCCCGTGCCACCGCCGCCACCGCCGGGGCCGGGGCGAGCCGGGGCGCGCGGATCCCCAGGGGCAGGGTGTCCACCAGGGGCGCGGCGGCGAGCCGGCGGGCCAGCCGGGCGGAGACCGTGTCGTTGCCGTTGCGCAGGTCGAAGCGGGCGGCGAGCGCGGTGGCCTCGTCGTCCAGCAGCGCGAGGAGTCCGGCCACGGTGCGCGGCTCACCGGCGACCGCGCCCGGTACGGCCGGCTGGTCGCCCAGGCCGAGCGCGGGCAGTCGGCGCAGCAGGGTGAGCACGCCCCCGATGAACTGGAGCCGCGCCCACGGGTTGCCGTGCGAGTCCAGGTGCGTCCCGTGCTCGGCGAGGATTTCGAGACCGCGGCCCTCGTTGCCGGTCAGCGCGCAGAACTCGATGTGCAGGCCGATCGAGGGCAGCAGGCTCTCGTTGCCCCGCGCCAGGCGGTACCCCTTGAGGTGGTGGGCGCGCGCCTCGTCGAGCCTGCCGGTGCGGACGAGCGGCAGCAGCGACTGGGCCAGCGTCCGGTGCGGCTCCTCCGCGCAGCGCAGCCGGTCGGCGAGCACCGGCTCCCACGTTTCCAGCGCCTTCTCGTCGTCGCCCTGCCGCACGCGGTAACTGCCCTGGTCGTTCAGCTCGCAGGCATGGCAGTTGGCCATCCGGTCGCGCTCCGCGGCCGTCCACGCGGCGAACGCGCGCGCCGCCCGCTCCGGGTCGCCGCTGTCGTCGGCGAGTTCGAACTCGGCCTGCCGTACGGCGCGTTCGGTGAAGCCGGCGGTGCGGTAGCGGCGCTCCATCTCCGTGAGCCAGTGCTCGATGGTGGTGAGCGGCATCTCGGGCAGGGTCAGCATCCCGGAGCTGGCCCACTTGAAGACCCAGTGGAAGGTGTGGGTGTCCGCGCCGGAGAAACCGGACGGGTCCCGGTCCCACTCCTGGAGCAGCCGGGCGAAGGGCACGAGCATCTTGCCGCGCTCGGTGCTGTACTCGTACGCCTGGACGAGGCTGAGCAGCGCCCTGCGGAGCACGTCGGGGTCGCCGGTCCGCTCGGCGGCGGCGACGAGTTCCTCGCCGCGCGCGTTGCGTGCCAGGCCGTTGGGGGCGGAGTCGTTCTCCCAGAGGGCGCGTCTGATGTCCTCGGGTGAGAGTTCGGCGGTCACTGGTCGCCCTCCTCGTGAGCGGCGCGGGGGGCCTCGGTGGGTGCCGCGAGCGGGTGCGTGGCCCATTCCAGGAGGTCCAGGAAGGCCCGGTTGAGCAGCGAGGTGTCGGCGGGGCGCAGCGGGCGCTGGGCCATGAGCAGGGCCTGCCCGTACAGCGACTCGACGGCGGTGCCGGTCAGTTCGGCGTCGGTGAGGGCGGCGATCCGGCGCACCAGCGGGTTGTTGTGGTTGAGCACCAGTCTGGCGCGGGGCGCGGAGCCGCGCAGCGCGCCCAGGATGCCGCTCCACAGCTGGTCCGCGTTCTCCTCGGCCGCCGCCCGGTCCCGTTCGTGGCGGGCCTCGCGGTCGTCGAGGAAGAGCGCGGGGACGGTGAGCGGGTGGAAGGCGCGGAGTGCGACGTCGCAGCCGAGCGCGTCGAGCCGGGTCCTGGCGGTGGCGAGGAAGGCGGCGAGCGCCAGCTCCCGCTGGGGGTCGACCGGGTCGAGGTGCGCGGTGACGGCTCCCGCGTCGAGTTCGGTGACGGTGACGCCCTCCCGGACGGCCGGGAGCAGGGCGAGGAGGTCGGCGTCATAGGTGTATCCGGCGTTGACGACGCCGAGGCCGTGTGCGGCGGCGATGGGCGAGACCTGGCGGAACTCCTCGACGGTCCGGGTGAAGTGGATGCGCGGGTGGCTGCGGGCGAACTCGTCGAGGGTGACCTGGCCGTCGCTGGTCTCGAACGGCAGCCACGGCAGCATCAGCGCGAACAGCTCGGTGTCGTGCCTGGCCATGGACTTGACGCCCAGGTGGTGCACGGAGAGGAACGCCGCGAGCCGGTCGGGGTCGCCCGCCGCCAGCTCGGCCAGCCAGCCGCGGATCCGGACGCCGAGCGCTTCCCGTACGGCGGCGAGCGTGTCGTCGTCGTACAGGTTCTCGCGGGAGGCGGTGGGGCGCAGGGTGTCGGTGTCGAGGACGACGCGGACGAAGAACGCCCAGTCGGGCAGCAGGTTGTCGGCCCGGTCGGTGAGCAGCATGCCCTTGAGGTAGACGCGGTGGGCGGCGCGCTGGGCGGGGCTGGTGGCGGAGGGCAGGACGTAGGCGACGCCGCGTACTCCGGCGACGGGCAGGTCCAGGTCGACGGAGTCGAGCGGGGTGAAGCCGAAGACCCGCGCGCAGTGCCCGGCCAGCGCGACGCGCCGCGCGGTGGGGGTGGGGTAGGGGCGGTCCCAGGCGGCGGGGCGCTCGGTCAGCGGCCGGCCGGTGGCGTCGGGGCCGGTGAAGGTGACCTCGTGGGGCAGCAGGGAGCCGAAGTCCGCGGCGAGTTCGGCGACCCGGCGCGGGTCGGTCCACTCCTCGGCGCCGGGCCGCGGTTCGAGGTGGACGGTCGTGCCCGGCTCGGGCCGCGCCTCGTGGGGCAGGGTCCGTACGGTGTACGAGCCGTCGTCGCGGGCCAGCCATTCGACGGGCGGTTCCCCGGGGGTGCGGGCGGACCTGGACACGACGCGGATGCGCCGGGCGACGACGAAGCAGGCGAGGAGCCCGATGCCGAACTGCCCGAGGAACTCCTGCCGGGCGTTCTCCAGTCCGTCACGCTTGGAGCTGCGGCCTATGGTGGCGAGCAGGGTGTGCACCTCGTCGGCGGTCAGGCCGATGCCGGAGTCCTCCATGACGACGGACGAGCCGTCGGCGACGAGATGGATGCGCGAGGGCGCGCCGGGGTCGTGGAGATGGCGCGCGGTGACGGCGTCCACCGCGTTCTGCAGCAGCTCGCGGACGTAGACGCGCGGGCTGGAGTAGAGGTGGTGGGAGAGCAGGTCGACGAGGCCCCGCAGGTCCACCTGGAAGGTGTTGACCGCGGGCGCGGGCGCGGACTCGGACTCGGACTCGGAAGCGGTCGCCGGCTCGGGAGCGGTCACCGGCCCGGGAGCGGTTACGGACTCGGGCCGGGGCGCGGACTCGGAGACGGATTCGGGTACGGAGAATTCGGGCGCGTCAGGGCTCATGGATGCGTGGGGCGACCGCACGGCTCGCAGGGGCAGCCGTGGTCGCGGGTCGGGCGATCGCGGGGTCCCCCCCTCACGAATCGCGATGGGCCCGGCCCTGACCCCGGCGACGGACGCACGGGTGCACCGCGCGCCGCCGCCGAGAAGGACTCGGAATTGACCACCATCCTAGGGACGACCACTGACAATGCCTACGGTGTTTCCCCGGAATCGATCTTGCCCGGGGCGCCGCCGTCACCCTCCGCCGCGCCGAACACGGCCCGCTCCACCGCCGCGTATGTCGCGCCGTGGTCCGCCAGGACCTCCGACACCACGCCCGGCCGGGCCGTCAGCGCCAGCAGGAGGTGTCCGTCGCCGATGACGCGGTCGCCGCGGCCGAGGGCGATACGCAGGGAGCGCGACAGGGTGGCCTTCGCGCCGGGGGTGAGCGGGCGGTGCTTCGACCAGCGTGGCCGCTTGCGCCGCACCGCGACGCGCAGCGCGCCCTCCCCGTGGGTCTCCTCGACCCGCGCGACGATCTCGTCCACGTCGATGCCGAGCCCCGCCAGCGCCTCCGTCTCCGCCTTCGACAGGCCGCCCCTGCGCCGGGCGTCCTGGAGCGCGTGCTCCACCGAGGCGCGGCGGCCGGCCAGCCCCAGGGCGACGAAGGCGAAGGACGCCCGGGTGCCCTCCTGTTCGAACATCGCGAGCAGTAGGTGTTCCTCGGTGACGGTGGCCGCGCCGGCCCGGTCGGCGTGGCCGGCCGCGCCGATGACGATGTCGCGCGCGCCTTCGGTGAACCGTTCGAACATCACTGCCTCCCGTGCTTCTTGTGCGCGGCCTGCCGGCTGACGCCCAGCTCGTCCGCGATCTCCTGCCACGACCAGCCCTGATTCCGGGCGCTGCGCACCTGTACGGATTCGAGCCGTTCCAGCAGCCGCCGCAGCGCGGCGACCGCCCTCAGCCCGACCCGGGGGTCGCGGTCGCCCGCCCGCTCGGCGAGATCCGTCGCTTCGGTCATGCATGTCAATCTACGTTGACACCCGGCAAGGCGTCAACCCAGGTTGACATGACGAACGGAGGGCGGAGAAAACGAACGGACGGCAGAAGAGATAAGGACCGGCCTCAGACCGTCAGCACCACCTTGCCGAACAGCTCACCGGCCGCCATCTTCTCGAAGCCCTCCCGCGCCCGGTCCAGCGGCAGCACCTCGTCGATCACCGGCCGCACCCCCTTCAGCGCGCAGAACGAGAGCAGGTCCTCCAGCTCGTCCCGGGACCCCATCGTCGAGCCCACCACCTTCAGCTCCAGGAAGAAGATCCGGGTCAGCTCGGCGTGGTCGGGGCGGTCGCCGCTCGTCGCGCCCGAGATCACCAGAGTGCCGCCGCGCCGCAGGCACTTGACGGAGTGCGACCAGGTGGCCGCGCCGACCGTCTCGATGACGGCGTCCACGCGGTGCGGCAGCCGCGCGCCCGGCTCGTACGCCGCCACCGCGCCCAGTTCCACCGCCCGCGTGCGCTTCGCGGCGTGGCGGCTGGTCGCGTACACCCGGAGCCCGGCCGCCGTGCCCAGCACGATCGCCGCCGTGGCGACCCCGCCGCCCGCGCCCTGGACCAGGACGGAATCCCCGGGCCGTACGCCCGCGTTGGTGAAGAGCATGCGGTACGCGGTCAGCCAGGCCGTCGGCAGGCAGGCGGCCTCCTCGAAGGTCAGCTCGGCGGGCTTGGGCAGGACATTGGCGGCCGGTACGGTGACGCGTTCCGCCAGGGTGCCCTGGTACTGCTCGGTGAGGATCGAGCGCGGCTCGGTGCCGTGGTCGCCCCCGCCGATGACGGAGTGGACGACGACCTCGTCGCCGTTCTCGTCCAGTCCCGCGGCATCGCAGCCGAGGATCATCGGCAGCTTGTCCTGGGTGAGGCCCACCCCCCGCAGCGACCACAGATCGTGGTGGTTGAGGGAGGCGGCCTTCACCGTGACGGTGGTCCAGCCGGGGCGTGGCTCGGGGGCCGGGCGCTCGCCCAGCTCCAGGCCGTCGAGAGGGTGGGCGAAGTCCGTGTGGGCTGCGTAGGCGGCGAACATGCCCCCGACGATAGGTCGGCGGTCGGGATCCGGGGACCCTATGACACAGGAGACACGTGTGACACACGTCCCGCCCCACCCGCCACCGTGGCCCCTGCGGCTCGGTCCTCCCGCTCAGTCCCTGCGGTACTGCGCGGGCGAGTTCCTCGTCGCCGGGTCCTCGTACGCGCCCACCGTGCCCCGGTCGACGTGGAAGGTGGTCAGCGTGGAGACGGGCGAGGCGGGGTCGCGGCGGTCCTCGATCACCCGCATGTGCGTACTGAAGCGCTCCGGCGTCACCTCGTACACGTCGTACCCGTACCGGTTGCCCTCGAAGTACTGGAGGTGCGGGTTGGCCCGGCCCATGAGCGGGCCGTTCGCCGCGTTCCACTGCGCGTCGTACGCGCTGGAGGTCACCGAGTGCGCCGTGAACTCCGTGCCGATGACCGGCGATTCCGGGTTGTCGTAATCCGGCCGGATGTCGTCGACGAAGGCCGAGTGCCAGTCCCCGGTGAGGACGACGAGGTCCTCCAGGCCGCTCGTACGGACATGCTCCAGGACCTCCTTGCGCTCGGCGAGGAAGCCGTCCCACTGGTCGGTGAACATGAACCGGCCGCCGGGCGAGCCGCGCAGCTGGCTGAGCATGATCGAGTTGGCCCAGATGTGCCAGGAGTCCGGGGCGCGGTCGACGGTGCGCTTGAGCCACGCCTTCTGTCCCGCGCCGAGGATCGTGCCGTCGGGGAGGTTCTGCGCGGAGCGGTACTGGCGCAGGTCGAGCACGGCCAGCTCCAGCAGATCGCCCCAGCGGCGCACCCGGTGGATCTCCGGGTCCGGCAGGCCGGCCGAGGCACCCTCGCCGTCCCCCGCGTCGCGGTGCGGCAGGTGCTCGTACCAGGCCTGGTAGGCGGCGGCCCGGCGCTGGAGGAACGGCGCGCCCCCACCCGTACCGCTGTAGTCGTTGGCGACCTCGTGGTCGTCCCAGGTCAGGAACCACGGGTGGGCGGCGTGGGCCGCGCGCAGCGACGGGTCGCCCTTGTAGAGGGCGTGCCGCTTGCGGTAGTCGGCGAGGGTGTAGATCATCGGGCCGTTGTTGTCGCGGACGGAGTCGCCGCCCTCGGGCCCGTACTCGTAGATGTAGTCGCCGAGATGGATGACGAAGTCCAGCCGCTCGCGGGCGATCCCGCGCAGCGCCGCGTAGTAACCCTGCGGGTAGTTCTGGCAGTTGGCGGTGGCGAACCGTACGGAGGGCACCCGCCCGGCGGGCGCGGTCCTGGTCCGGCCGGTGCGGCTGGTCCGGCCGAGCGCGCTGAACGCGTACCAGTACGTACGGCCCGGACGCAGCCCCGTCACCGGTACGTGGACGCTGTGCGCGAGCGTCACGGACGCCGGGACCGTGCCGCGGGCGACGACCCGGCGCAGCGCGCGGTCCTCGGCCACGACCCACCGCACCTCGGCGACCTCGGGCAGCGCCTGCTCGCCGGGCTCGGCGAAGGGCTCGGGCGCGAGCCGGGTCCACAGCACGACGCTCGTGGGCCGCGGGTCGCCCGAGGCGACGCCGAGGGTGAACGGCGCGGCGTCGTACGTCGATCCGAGCGCCCCGGCGGCCTCGCGGGCCTGCGCGGGGGAGAGTCCGGCGCTCAGCGGCCAGACGGTGCCGAGCGCTCCGGCGGCCCCGGCGGCCTTGAGCAGATCGCGCCGGTTCAGTCCGTTCGTCGCGTTCACGGACGCACCCCTTCGGTGTGGAGCGGGGCCGCCGCGCGGAGCGTCAGGGACAGCGCATCGGCGTAACCGTCGTTGGAGGTCCCGGACCCGGTCCGGGTGAAGACCAGCAGCACCCGCGCGGAGCGTGCGCCGGGCGGTACGGCGGCCTCCGCGGTCCGCTCCACCAGCGCCGTACGGCCGCCCCGTTCGGCGGCGGTGACCGGGCCGAGCACGGAGAGCGCGACCGGGGTGCCCCGGCCGTCGCGGAACTCCACCGAGAACCTGGCGCCGTCCTCCTGCGCGGCGTACCCGCCGAGCCAGGCGGAGACGGCGTACCGCACCCGTCCCGCGTCCACGGCGGCCCGGCCCGTCGCGCCCGCCGTGGGCAGCGGGACGTCCTGGGTGAGCGCGGTACGCGGGCTGTTGCCGCCGGAGAAGAACCGGCTGCCGCGCGGGACGGGGCCGGGGTCACCCGCGGTCGGATAGCCGTTGCCGTGGGCGTACGCGATGAGCGCGGGCGCCCCTTGACGCACCGTCCAGCCGTCGACCGACGGCACGGGTTCGGCGTCCCCTCCCGGCCCTCTCTCGGCGTCCCCGTTCACGAGCAGGTTCACATGCGCCTCCTGGTGTCGTAGTCGACGCCAGGTATCCCAGCAGCCCCATGTGAACCCGTGAAGGCCGCACGCCGAACTTTCGGACCGGCGGGGGCACTTGTCCGGTCGCGTGCGATCGCGCGCGCCCGTGCAAGCGAAAGCGCCGGACGGACCGATCACGGCCCGCCCGGCGCTACACGTCGTATACGAAGGGACCCCGTTCACGGGCCCCCGTCACGAGGAGTCCCGGTGACGAAGAGTCCCCTTCGCGAAGAGTCCCCGTCACGGAGACGATCAGCGGCGCGCGACGCCCTCCGCCCGGGCCGCCGCGGCCACCGCCGCCGTCACCGCCGGTGCCACCCGCTCGTCGAACGGCGACGGGATGACGTAGTCGGCGGCCAGCTCGTCGCCGACGACGTCCGCCAGCGCGTCCGCCGCCGCGATCTTCATGGACTCGGTGATCCGGGAGGCCCGCACCTGGAGCGCGCCCGCGAAGATCCCCGGGAAGGCGAGCACGTTGTTGATCTGGTTCGGGTAGTCGCTGCGGCCCGTCGCCACGACCGCCGCGTACCGGTGCGCGACGTCCGGGTGGACCTCGGGGTTCGGGTTGGCCATCGCGAAGACGAACGCCCCGGGCGCCATCGAGGCGACCGCCGGCTCCGGGACCGTACCGCCGGAGACGCCGATGAAGACGTCGGCGCCGGCGAGCGCGCTCTCCAGCGAGCCGGAGAGCCCCGCGCGGTTGGTGAGGGCGGCCAGCTCGCGCTTGACGTCCGTCAGGTCGTCCCGGTCGGCGCTGACGATGCCCTTGCGGTCGGCGACGGCGACATCGCCGATGCCCGCCTCCAGCAGGAACTTGGCGATGGCGACGCCCGCCGCGCCCGCGCCGGAGATCACGGCACGCAGCTCGCCGAGGGTGCGCCCGGTCAGCTTCGCCGCGTTGCGCAGGGCGGCGAGGGTGACCACGGCGGTGCCGTGCTGGTCGTCGTGGAAGACCGGGATGTCCAGCCGTTCCTGGAGCCGGCGCTCGATCTCGAAGCAGCGCGGCGCCGCGATGTCCTCCAGGTTGACCCCGCCGAAGGAGGGCGCGAGCCGGACGACGGTCTCGACGATCTCGTCCGTGTCGGTGGTGGCGAGCGCCAGCGGCACCGCGTCCACCCCGCCGAACTGCTTGAACAGGATGGCCTTGCCCTCCATCACGGGGAGCGACGCCTCCGGGCCGATGTCACCGAGCCCGAGCACCGCCGTACCGTCCGTGACGACGGCGACGACCTGCGACTTCCAGGTGTAGTCGTGCACCAGCTCGGGCTGCTCGGCGATCGCGCTGCAGACCTTGGCCACGCCGGGCGTGTACGCGAGGGACAGGTCGTCCTTGTCCCGCACGGGCACGGTGGCCCGGATGGCCATCTTGCCGCCGCGGTGCAGTGCGAAGGCCGGATCGAAGGGCTCTTCGGAGGAACCTTCCGCCCCGGCCACGCCGCCGTCGACGGCTCCGCCGCCGTCACGATGATTGACGATCTCCGCTGCCATGTGGGTGACCCCTTTGTCTTCATCGGTTGAGGGTGTCCACTCCCCGGATGAGGAGGAGTGGGTGGGCACCGCCTTCCGTACCTGCACATACGTACGTACGGAGCGGGCGCGTCGCACACGCGCGCCGCAGCGGTGTCCGCGCGCGGTCCCTCACGGTGAGATGACTCATAGCCGCTTATGCGGAAGTAATGCCGGATATTGCCGACACTTCAGGAAAGCGGCATGAATCACGCTCGGTAAGGGATGCGGACCGAAGATTCTACGGCCGCAAGAAGGTGTTTCGACAGAAGGTCCGGCTGTGATGGGCTGCCTTGTCGAGTCGTGGGGATCTCCCGTTACCCGATTTTGACATGCCCGGCGCCCTTGAGGGGACCGTCCGAATGGCAAGATGCCACTCATCACACTAGGTCGCGACACTCGAAGACGCGTGCTCGGCCATTGGCAGCTCCCCTCATCCGCCGGAGGACCCTGATCATGACCGCAAGCAGCACCTGTCGTACCACCACCGCGAAGTCCAGGATGGCCGCGGTCGGCGCGATCGCGGTCGCGGGGACCCTGCTGCTGACCGCCTGCGGCGACCAGACGAAGAGCGGTTCGGACACGGGCGGGGCCTCCTCCTCGTCGGCCGACGCCGCGAAGGCCCCCCTCTTCGACAAGCTGCCGAAGGAGATCCAGAGCAAGGGCGTCGTCAAGGTCGGCTCCGACATCGCGTACGCGCCGGTGGAATTCAAGGACAAGAGCGGCGCGACGGTCGGTATCGACCCGGACATCGCCGCCGCGCTGGGCAAGCAGCTCGGCGTGAAGTTCGAATTCGAGAACGCCACCTTCGACACCCTGGTCACCGGCCTGCGCGCCAAGCGCTACGACATCGCCATGTCCGCGATGACCGACACCAAGGACCGCCAGGAGGGTGTCGAGGACGGCAAGAAGGTCGGCGAGGGCGTCGACTTCGTCGACTACTTCACCGCCGGCGTGTCCATCTACACCCCGAAGGGCAAGGACCAGGGGATCAAGACCTGGGACGACCTCTGCGGCAAGAAGATCGTCGTGCAGCGCGGCACCGTCTCCGAGGACGCCGCCAAGAAGCAGGCGGCGACCTGCCCGGCCGGCAAGAAGCTGACCTTCGAGTCGTTCGACAACGACCAGCAGGCCCAGACCCGGCTGCGCGGCGGCGGCGCCGACGCCGGCTCCTCCGACTCCCCGATCGCCGCGTACGCGGTGAAGACCTCGGGCGGCGGCAACGACTTCCAGCTGGTCGGCGAGACGATCGACTCCGCGCCGTACGGCATCGCGGTCTCCAAGGACAACAAGCAGCTCTCCAGCGCCCTCCTGACGGCGATGAACGCGATCATCGAGAACGGCGAGTACACGAAGGTCCTCGCGAAGTGGGGCGCGGAGTCCGGCGCCGTCCCGGAGGCCAAGCTCAACGGCGGCTCGTGACCGGGACCGGAGCTGGAACCAGTCCTGGCACCAGTCCCGCAACCGGGGCGCTGAGAGGCAAACATCTGTGACTACTGACATCGAAAAGGCGGGCCCCGCCGACCCGCCGGCCGCCGGACCCGAGGCCATCAAGGCCATCCCGGTCCGGCACTACGGGCGGTACGTGGCCGGCACGGTCGCCGTCGCGCTGCTCGTGACCCTCGTCTACGCCTTCTCGCAGGGCAAGGTGAACTGGGCGGCGATCCCCGACTTCTTCTTCGACGACCGGATCATCTCCGGCGTCTGGCACACCCTGCTCCTCACCGTCCTCGCGATGCTGATGGGTGTGGTGCTGGGCGTGATCCTCTCGGTGATGCGCCTGTCGAAGAACCCGGTGACGTCCTCCCTCGCCTGGTTCTACATCTGGTTCTTCCGCGGGACGCCGGTCTATGTGCAGCTGCTGGTCTGGTTCAACCTGGGTCTGGTCTTCCAGTACATCAACCTCGGACCGATCTACAAGGACTACTGGTCCTCGTTCATGACGCCGTTCCTGACGGCGCTGCTGGGGCTCGGCCTCAACGAGGCCGCGTACATGGCGGAGATCTGCCGGGCCGGTCTGCTCTCCGTCGACGAGGGGCAGAGCGAGGCGTCGCACGCGCTCGGCATGAGCCGGGGCAAGACGCTGCGCCGGGTCGTCATCCCGCAGGCGATGCGGGTGATCGTGCCGCCGACGGGCAACGAGGTCATCAACATGCTGAAGACCACCTCGCTGGTCTCGGCGGTGCAGTATCCCGAACTGCTGAGAGCGGCGCTGGACATCGGGCAGACCTCGGGCGCCGCGGCGGAGATGCTCTTCCTCGCGGCGGCCTGGTACCTGATCCTGACCACGGTCTTCAGCATCGGGCAGTTCTATCTGGAGCGGTACTACGCGCGCGGCTCCAGCCGCTCGCTGCCGCTCACGCCGTGGCAGAAGGTCGTCAAGAACCTGTCGGCCCTCTCCCCCCTCTCCACGTTCCGCCGATCCCCTAAGGCGGCCTCATGAACGCCATGGTGCAGGCCCAGTCCGTGCACAAGTCCTTCGGCGCCGCGCACATCCTCAAGGGCATCGACCTGGAGGTGGCGCCGCGTGAGGTGTTCTGCCTGATCGGCCCGTCCGGTTCGGGCAAGTCGACCTTCCTGCGGTGCATCAACCACCTGGAGAAGGTCAACGCCGGCCGGCTGTACGTCGACGGTGAGCTGGTCGGCTACCGCCAGAAGGGCGACAAGCTGTATGAGCTGAAGGAGAGCGAGGTCGCCAGGAAGCGCCGGGACATCGGCATGGTCTTCCAACGCTTCAACCTCTTCCCGCACATGACGGCGATCGAGAACGTCATGGAGGCGCCGGTCCAGGTACGGGGCGAGGCGAAGGCCGTGGCGCGCGCCCGCGCGGAGCGGCTGCTGGACCGGGTCGGACTGGCCGACAAGGCCGCCAGCTACCCGTCGCAGCTCTCCGGCGGCCAGCAGCAGCGCGTGGCGATCGCCCGCGCGCTGGCGATGGAGCCGAAGCTGATGCTCTTCGACGAGCCGACGTCGGCGCTCGACCCGGAGCTGGTGGGCGACGTGCTGGACGTGATGCGGGATCTCGCGGCGGACGGCATGACGATGATCGTGGTCACGCACGAGATGGGCTTCGCCCGCGAGGTGGGCGACGCGCTGGTCTTCATGGACGACGGCGTGGTCGTCGAGTCGGGGCACCCGCGCGACGTACTGACGGACCCGCAGCACGAGCGGACGAAGTCGTTCCTGTCGAAGGTCCTCTGACCCCGGGGGGGGGGGGGGGGCGCGGCGCCGCGGCCGCCCCGCCCCCGGGCGCGACGTCTCCGTTCCTGCCGCTCGCCGCGCCCCCCGGGGGGGGGGGCCGGCCGGCCGCGCCGCCCCACCCCCCGACACCCGCCGTTCCGGCACGAGGACAAGCACGCGGAGCGCGCCAGGCGGCCGGGGCCGCGCGACCCCGTACGCCTGGCGGCCGGGGCCGCGCGTACGGGGTCCTGAGCCGCCAGGGCAGGCGAGCCCGGCGCGATCCGAACAACGGGCCCCGGCTCCCACCACCCCGCCCGGTAGACGGCACCCGCGGCCCCGGCGCGGGCCATGGCGAGGCCGCGGGTGTGCGCACCCGGCCCCGTCGATCCGTGGCGTTCCTTACGTGGCGTACGGCAGCAGCCGCAGTCAATGGTGAGCAGGCGGGATCGAGATCGACACCGGTACTCACCGCACGGGGGAACCGTTTCAGCAGTCTGTCCGTGATACTTCCCGTACCGCGGGCGAGGTCCAGCACCCTCGGTTCGGAGCCCACCGCGGCCTCCACCCTGTCCAGCATGCCCCCGGAAGCGCTCCTCCCGGTCCGGTCGCGGCGCCTCTTCCGCTCCTCTCGGTCCCCGTCCCCGTCATGGACCCCCTCCCCCACACCCCGGTAATACCCTGGAACCATAACCAGTCATTACCACTCCCACCCTCCAGAACTCCAGAACCTAGACCGCTTCCGTAAGGACTACAAGTGGAACTGGCCTCTTACTCGGACTATGCCGTGCGCCTGGTGAACACCGAGGAACCGGCCCGCGGCACGGACACCCTGACCTCGGTCGAGGCCGTCCGCGCCCTGTTCGGACCCAACTCCCAGGCGGCCCGCCGCGCCACCGACGCCGATGTGACGCGCTTCCGTTCCGTACGGTCGCGGCTGCGGGCCGTCTTCAGCGCCGCCGACTCGGGCGAGCCCACGCAGGCGGTGGACCTGCTCAACTCCCTGCTGCTGGAGTTCCCCGTCAGCCCGCAGGTCTCCGGGCACGACCTCCTCGACGCCGAGGGCAAGCCCCGCTGGCACATGCACCTTGCGGAGCACCCGTCCAACGCGACCGCGGGGTACGCGGCGACGGCGGCGATGGGGCTCGCCTTCCACCTGACCGAGTACGGCGTGGACCGGCTCGGCCTCTGCCAGGCGGCGCCGTGCCGCAACGCCTACCTCGACACCTCCACCAACCGCTCGCGCCGCTACTGCTCGGACCGGTGCGCGACCCGCGCCAACGTCGCCGCCTACCGGGCCCGCAAACGCCTGGAGAGCGACAGCCGCCCGGCGGGCGAGCGCGCGGCCAGCACCGGTCGCACCCCGCGGACCAGCCAGGAGACCACCGCGCGCGCCGAACGCTGACCGCCCAGCGGCCGGTACCGCACCCTGACCCGCCCCAGCAGCAGCTCCTCGGGCACCGTCCCGAACACCCGGCTGTCCCCCTCGGCGCCCGGATTGTCCCCGAGCACCCACCATCCCCCGTCGCGCCGCTCGACCAGCCGCTTCACGATGAGCAGGTCCTGCTGGAGCGGATGCCGCAGCACGGCCACGTCCCCGGCCCTGACCGGGGCTCCGTAGCGGACCAGAAGCTGATCGCCGTGCCTGAGGGTCGGATACATCGACGGCCCGGTCACCTCCGCGATCCCCCACGGCACCCGAGGCTCCCGCCCCGGCACCCGCTCGGGCCCCGCCCCCGGCTCCTGCCCCAGTTCCGTCATACGGCACCTCCCGGTCCCACGGTACGTTCCGCCACCGGTCCCATGGTGACCCCGGACTTTTGTCCTAAGCCCAAGGGGGCACTCGCGAAATACCTCTTCTCACGGAGTAATGTCCCACCTGAGAAGACGATCACGAGGAAGGACAGCTCCATGCTCTCCCGCCTGTTTGCCCCCAAGGTGAAGGTCAGCGCCCACTGCGACCTCCCCTGCGGCGTGTACGACCCCGCCCAGGCCCGTATCGAGGCCGAGTCGGTCAAGGCCGTCCAGGAAAAGATGGCCGGCAACGACGACCCCCACTACCAGGCTCGCGCGACGGTCATCAAGGAGCAGCGCGCCGAGCTCGCCAAGCACCACGTCTCGGTGCTGTGGAGCGACTACTTCAAGCCCCCGCACTTCGAGAAGTACCCGGAGCTGCACCAGCTGGTCAACGACACCCTCAAGGCCCTCTCGGCCGCGAAGGCGTCGAAGGACCCGGCGACGGGCCAGAAGGCTCTGGACTACATCGCCCAGATCGACAAGATCTTCTGGGAGACCAAGAAGGCGTAGCGCGCCGCACTGTGCCCCGCGCTCCCGAGCGGAGCGCCTGTGCGCAGGTCACAGAGACACCAAGAGGGCTCGACGGCCACGGCCGTCGAGCCCTCTTACATGATCGGGCACCCATCAGAACCGAACGGGGCGATTTTTGGGAGGTCAACTTCTTCTGGCTGCCCGTCAGGCTCCGAGCGCCGTATGTTGCGCGCAACGATCCGGTGGACGACAGTCCGCAGCAATCCCACGCAATCGTGTACCCGGTCGACGGCTGCTACCACCAAGCTGTTGTTCCTACCGGCGAGAACGGAGCCCATCGTGACCCTCAGGTTCA
This sequence comes from Streptomyces sp. NPDC056987, assembly GCF_042673865.1. Lineage (NCBI taxonomy): Bacteria > Bacillati > Actinomycetota > Actinomycetes > Kitasatosporales > Streptomycetaceae > Streptomyces > Streptomyces sp. NPDC056987. Next base: position 32,472 of record NZ_JBHURV010000043.1, on the reverse strand, counting down.
TCGGCACCACCTCCGAGCACGGCAACTGCCCCACGCTGTACGACATCATCGAAACCGGCGACATCCTTGTCCAAGGCAAACGCGAGACCGACCCCGAGCACCTCGCCCAACTACGGGACGTCAAGGACGACGAGACGTTCGTCCGCGTCCCGCGCGAGTTGCTCACGCGTTTCGCGCCCAAGGAGTGCCAGTGCCGTCCCTGATCCCCTTCGAGGAGATCACCCACCTCTTCGCAGACTTCGAGCACACCGCATGGCGGCTTGAGACCCGCCGCGGTTACGCGACCGACCGGGCGGGAGCCCGTTACCAGGCATTCATGCGCGGCGTAGAACCTGCACCGGAGCCTGACCACCCGTGGAACGTCAACGTCCGTGCCCGCGCCGAGCAAGGCGGGCGCTTCTCCCGCGTGCGGATCTTCGACGAGCCGCCCACAGCCGGGCAGCGATTCCTCATGGCGACCGCGGCCGGAAATGTGGCGGCCGGTGAGGATATCCGCGTACTGCCCCGGGCGGAGGCCGAGCGGCTGGGGCTGCCCGGCTTCGATCTGTGGCTCTTCGACTCCCGCGTCCTCGTCCGCATGCACATCGACGACACGGACTCCACCGTGGGAGTCGAGCTGATCGAGAACGGCCCCGAGGTGCTCGATGCCTGCCGGGCCCGCGACCGGGCCATGCCCGTCGCACTCCCTACGGCCGAGGTGTGGGCGCGGGTACGTTCGTCCGTGTGACCACCGATTTCCAGAACGCCAGAGTCGCACTCGGCGCGCGCCTGCGGGAGCTGCGCGCCGAGACCGGACTGACCGGCAAGGATCTCGCCGCCAGGCTGGGCTGGCAGCGCTCGAAGGTCTCCCGGCTGGAGACGGGAAAGCAGACCGCGTCCGCCGAGGACCTGACGGCATGGGCAGAGGCGACCGGCGCCGCCGATCAGACCTCTGATCTTGAGAGCCGTCGGCGCGGGCTGGAGTCACAGCAGCGGTCGTGGCGCCGCCAGCTCGCCGCGGGTCACCGGTCGGTCCAGGACCGGTACGTCGTCGAGTACCAGCGCACGGCTGTCCTCCGCGGGTACGAAGCCACCGTGATCCCGGGGCTCTTCCAGACACCTGACTATGCCCGGCATCTGCTCGTCCAGAACGCCCGGCTGATGCGGTCGCCCCGCGACACGGAGGAGGCGGTACAGGCCCGCATGAAACGGCAGGAAGTGCTGTATCAGGTGGGCAAGCTGTTCCGGGTACTGGTCTGGGAAGGCGCCCTCCACGCCTTGATCTGCCCGCCGGCGGTGATGGCCGGGCAGTTGGACCGGCTCGTCGGCCTGATCGGCATGTCGACGGTGGAACTGGGTGTCGTACCGCTCGGCGCGCCGCTGCCGCTGACTCCGAAGCACGGGTTCTGGATCTTCGACGAGGATCGCGTCGTCGTCGAGACCATCAACACGGAGCTGCAATACGAGGCGCCCGAGGACGTGGAGCTGTACGGACGGGTATGGGACGCGCTCAACGAAGTCGCGGTGTACGGGGCGAGGGCGCACCGGCTGGTCGCCCGCGCGCGGATGTCCCTCGGCTCTTCGTGAGCAATCGACGCCAACCCGCCCGCTGACTCACGCAATCCGGCGCAATCGGTGAGCAACTGCGGCTGTGGTCTTCGTACCGTCCTGACCATGGCCACCCGGACGAGCGCGTCCATCACCGCCGTCGCAAGGCAGCACGGCCGGTGCGACTACCACAAAAGGCCCTCCACGACTGCGAAGCGGTCCGACCGGCGTGAGCCTCTGGGCCCGCCTCGTCCTCGACTCCCCCGGAGGGGGAACCTCATGCACGAGCTGATCGCCGCCCCGTACCTCGATCACCACCTGCTCGTACGACCCGGCAGCGCGAAAGCGGCCCGCCTGCCCGCCCGCCGCTACGAAGAACTCCGTATCGCCGCCGCTACGGTGCCCTCCTGGATGGCCGACGCGGCCCGCCGCACCTGGGATCTGGACCTGAGCGGGCGGGAGCTCGGTGAGAGCGTCCTGGTGCGCGCCCCGTCCCGGTACGGCTACGGGCGCGCCTCGTACGAGCTGAACCTCGGGTGCAACTACGACTGTGAGCACTGCTACCTGGGGCTGAAGCGGTTCTCCGGGCTCGGCTGGCCCGAGCGCGAGCGCCTGATCCATGCCATCCGGGACGCCGGGGTGCTCTGGCTCCAGCTCACCGGTGGCGAGCCAATGATCGACAAGCTCTTTCCGGAGACGTACCGGCTGACGTACGAGCTCGGCATGATGGTCGAGATCCTCACCAACGGTTCCCGCCTGGCCGCACCGAAGCACCTCGCCCTGCTGACCCGTTTCAGGCCGAACCGGATCACTCTCAGCCTGTACGGGGCCACCGCCGAGTCCTACGACGGGCTGACCCGCCGCAAGGGCGCGTACCGGATGTTCCTCAAGGGGCTGGACGCGGCGCACGAGGCTGGGCTGCCCCTCGACCTGGCCTTGATCATCACGCGGCACAACGCCCACGAGGCCGACCTGATGCGCGCCTTCGCCGACCGCTACGGGCTGGCATACCGCGAGTACACGCACATGTCACCGACCATCTACGGCGGTGCCGAGACGCTCGCCACACAGGCTCCTGACCACCTCGTCGACCGTGAACCGTTCCAGGGGTGCAACGCAGGACACACCTTCTTCCACGTCGACCCGCACGGCATGGCCTCCATCTGCAAGGTCGGCCGCGACGACGCGATCCCCCTCATGACCACGGGAGTCGAGGGCCTGAGCCGCCTCGGCGGCGTCGCCGACTCCCTGATGCTTCGCACCGGTGGCTGCACCGGCTGCCGGCTCTCCGGCACCTGCCGGGTCTGTCGGCCGCTGGCCAAGGTCTACCAGGAGGCGAAGGCACCACTGGACAGGTACTGCCAACACGCGACAACAAGGAGCTGACCCATGACCGCCGTAGCAGTCGAGATCGCCCCCATCCACCAGCCGTTCGAACCCGATGTGGAGATCATCCTCATCGAAGACGTGGACGCCTTCGCCACGGCCACCACCCCTGGCTGCGGGGACGACAACCCGTACAACTAACCACCCCGTCACGGGCTTCCGGCGGCACCTCGCGCCGGAAGCCCCGTTGGCGCGTAGATCTGGAAACCTGACGGCCATGCCCGCACCCTCCATCGCCTTCGACGGTCTCCCCTCTGGCGTTCGCACCGCCATCGAGGCCGAGACCGGATCGATTCTCAGGTTCGAAAACGTCAGCACCGGTCTCAACAGCTCCCTCTCCGCGGTCGCACACACCGCCGACGGAGTCGTCTTCCTCAAGGGCCTGCGCGCCGACCACCGCTGGGTCTGGACGCAGCAACGCGAGGCAGACATCAACCCGTACGTGACCCCGCTCGCCCCGCGCCTGCTCTTCCACGTCATCACCGACGGCTGGGATGTCCTCGGCTTTGAGGCCATCGACGGCCACCATGCCGACTACTCCCCAGGCTCCCCCGACTTGCCCAAAGTCACCGCCGCCCTCCAAGAGCTCGCCTCTCTCCCTTGCCCTGACATCGAGCTCCGGCACGCCGAACAACGCCTGGTCGGCTACGTCGCCGACCCCGCCGACGCGGACGCCTTCCGAGGCAACGCGCTGCTCCACACGGACTGGAACAACCACAACGTCCTGATCAGCGACGACCGAGCCCGCCTCGTCGACTGGGGCTGGGCCACCCGAGGCGCCTCCTGGCTCGACCCCGCGTACTGGATCATCTGGCTTGTCGCCGCAGGCCACACGCCGGCAAGTGCCGAAGAGCAGGCCGGGTCACTGCCGGCCTGGGCGTCAGCACCACCCCGAGCGGTGGACGCCTTCGCCCAAGCCTGCGCAAGGCTCTGGACCGAGATCGCAGGTGCCGACCCCGATGACTGGACAAGGAGACTGCTCACCTCCGCACAGCTTTGGCAGCGGCACCGGCGACGATGAATCCGCTCCCCGTCCCGCGCCCGGAACCGCTCAGGGGATCTCCGCCACCGCCGTGATCTCCACCAGCTGGCCCGTGTAGCCCAGGCAGGCCACCCCGAGCAGCGTCGACGCGTGCGGGCCCAGGGTCAGGCCGCCGGCGCGGACGACTTCCCAGACGCGGCTGAGGTCCGCCGGGTCCGAGGTGGCCCCGTAGACCGTGGTGGACACGACGTCGCCGAGGCCGCAGCCCAGGGCCGCCAAGGCGCTCTCCAGGTTGGTGAGGACCTGTTCCGTCTGGGCGACGAAGTCGTCGGGGCCGACCAGTTTGCCGTCGCCGTCCAGCGGGACCGCACCGGCCAGGAAGGCCAGGCGCCGGTCCGTCTCGACGACGGCCGCGTGGGCGTAGTCCGGCGGCGGGAAAAGGCCGGGCACGGTCAGGCGGTGGGCCATCTCAAATCGCTCCTCAAGTCGCCCCTGCGGTGTTCACCTGGGGATACGGCTGAACACCTCGCGCTGCTCACCCCGACCGGCCGTGTTCGTACCGCCGAACGGTTCGGTCAGGCGGCCGGGGCGTGCAGCAGGGGGCTCTTGTGGCGGGTGAGCCAGCGCCGGTAGTCCACCGCCCGGAGCGCCGCCTCCCGGTACGCCGCCTCCAGGTCCGCGAACACCTGGGCCGCCACCGCGGGTTCGCCGAGGACGTCGCCGTCGCCGATCGCGTGGTCGGAGCGCGCGGGCCGGGAGAAGAGCAGCAGCCGTACGGCCAGCGGGTCGTCCCGCAGCGGCCGGATCACCATGTCGTCCCGCGGGCCCGAGGTGGGCTGGCAGGGCGCGACGGCCTCGCCGACCGCGATCAGCTGTGTCGCGGTGAGGTAATCGCCGTGCACCACCCGGGGGTTGAGCCCGGCCGCGCCCAGCACCCGGCGCAGTCCGTCCCATTCACCGTCGACCGCGGGATCGACCATCCAGCGGTCCCCGGCGAGATCGGCCAGTTCCACGACCTGGCTGGCCGCCGCCGGGTGGTCCCGGGCCATGGAGACGAACTGCGGTTCGCGTTCGACCAGTACGCGCCGGGTGAGCCCGTCGGGGACGGCCAGCGGGCAGCCCTCCACCTCGTGCACGAAGGCCACGTCGAGCTGGCCCGCCGCGACCATCCGCAGCAGCGCGCTCGGCGAGACGTCCATGTGCAGCGAGATGTCCGTGCCGGGCAGCCGGTGCCGCAGCCTGCGCAGCCAGCCGGCGAGGGCGCGGCTCGCGGTGGAGCCGACGCGCAGCCGGGGCCCGGCGCCGCGGTCGGCGGCCGCGCGTGCCTCGGCGACCAGCGTGGCCATCCCGGAGACGAGCGGCCTGGCCCGGCTCAGGACGGAACGGCCCAGCGGGGTCGGCCGGCAGCCGGTGCGTTCACGGGCGAACAGCTCGGCCCCCAAAGCGTTCTCGATGCGCCGCAGTTGCGTCGTGAGGGACGGCTGGCTCATCCCCAACTGGCGGGCCGCTTTGTGCAGGCTGCCGGTGTCGGCGATGGCGCACAGGGCGCGCAGGTGTCTCACCTCCAGCTCCATGCCCAGAGAGTAGAACGGCCTTCTGAGCCACACCAGATGGTCAAAACACTGTAATTGGAGCCTGATTCGAAGAAATACCGCCGGGTATCCACGCGGGGTGATGCGTTGGTGTTATCGGCGGCTGACATCATCCGCGCCGGGGCGAACTCATCGAGACTCTGCGGTACCCCGATCCGTCCACCGGACGAACAGGAATCAGGAGCCCCCCACATGAGACACACCAAGCGCGCCGCCTCCGCCGCCGTCAGCCTCGGTCTCGCGCTCGTCGGCGCCCTCGCCCTCGCCCCCACCGCGTCGGCCGCCGACCCCGACGCCACATCGGCCGCGCCGGCCGCCTCGTACGCCGCGTACGAGGGCTCGAAGGAGGAGGCGGCGAACAACAAGGCGTTCTTCGACGCCGTCGTGAAGTCGGTCGCCGAGAAGCGCGCCGCGAACCCCGGCATCCAGGCCGTCACCGTGGTCTACAACGCCTCGGCCGCACCGCGTTTCGCGAGCCAGATAGCCTCCAGCACCTCGATCTGGAACAGCGCCGTCTCCAACGTGAAGCTCCAGGCGGGCACCAGCGGCGTCGACTTCACCTACCGCGAGGGCAATGACCCGCGCGGCTCGTACGCCAGCACCAACGGCCACGGTTCCGGGTACATCTTCCTGGACTACGCGCAGAACCAGCAGTACAACTCGACACGGGTGACGGCCCACGAGACCGGGCACGTCCTCGGTCTCCCCGACCACTACTCGGGCCCGTGCAGCGAGCTGATGTCGGGCGGCGGTCCCGGCACGTCCTGCCAGAACGCCCAGCCGAACGCGGCGGAGCGCTCCCGGGTCAACAGCCTCTGGGCGAACGGCCTGGCCGCCGCGCTGGCCAAGCTCTCCTGACCTTTCCCGCAGCACCGCACGCGAGGGGCGTCCCCCCGAATCCACCCCCCACGGGACGCCCCTTCCGTGTTCCCGGAATCCGGCGACCGGCCCGGCGGCTCGGGGAGTCAGGGACGCGGGGTCCCGGGTCCCGGGACCCCGGTGGGTCAGGACGCGCCCACCAGCCGCCGGTCCGACAGCTCGGTGTTCGTCGGGAGCTGGCGCCTGATCCGGCCGAGCGCCTCCTCGAAACCGCCCCCGGCGATCCCCGACGCGTACGCCGCCCCGCCGCAGTGCAGAGTCAGGCTCAGCTCCGCACGCCCGACCGGCCCGCCGCCCTCCCGCTCGCCGAGTGCGAGCAGACAGCTCAGCGTGGCCTGTTCGACCGTGCCGTCGGAGCTGACGGGCAGCGGGATGTCCCACTCCATGACGCAGGAGGACAGCACCCCGCCCCCGTCCGGCCCCACCGCCTCCAGTACGGCGAAATCCTCCCCTTCGTACTCAACTCCCCTGATCTGCGTACGTACTTGCTGTCCCCCTGAGGTGAGGGTGATCGCTTCCGCCCCCTGGCGGTCCCGGTACCAGCCCGCCCATGAATCCGTCGGTTCCGCTGTCATGGCGCGGACTGTAGCGGTAGCGGAACCTCCGCTGCCGCAGGGGTCACCGCTTCCTTGCGTAGTTCCTGACGAGTACTCCGTTTTCGAAGGCCCGCACGGACTCCAGCGTGAACTCGGTGATGGCGAAATCCTTCGCGAACATCGGCATCCCCGACCCGAGCACCAGCGGATATGTCTTGATGATCAACTCATCGATCTCGTCCGCCAGTTGCCCGGCGAGGTCGGCGCCGCCGCAGAGGTAGATGTCGAGCCCGCCGTCCTCCGCCTTGAGCTGCCGGACCTTTCCGGCCAAATCTTCGGCCACGATCTCGACCGCCGGGTCCGGGCTCTCCTTGAGGGTGCGGGATGCCACGTACTGCCGCATATGCGCGTACGGACTGGTGACCCCCTCGTCCAGGGCGAGTTGGTAGCTGGCCCGCCCCTGGACGACCGTGTCGAAGCGCTGGTTCTCCAGGTCGTCGATGCCGAGGGGCTTCCGGCCGTGGGTCGGCATCGTCTCCGGGTACTCGGCCTTCAGATACGCGAAGAACTCCTCGTCCACGAAGCGTACGAAGCAGGTCCCGTCCCCCGACGGGTCGCCGATGAAGCCGTCGATGGACACCGCGATGAAGTACGTCAGTCGGCGCACGCCGATCCCCCTGATGCCGGAATTTCCTCTGGTCTCCGGCCACCCTACTCAGCTGGTCGGATGTCAGCGCCACGTGAACTTCCGGCGGCTGTCAGCGACTTCTCAGCGACTTCGGCGGGTGACGAACTCCGCGAGCGAGAGCAGATCGCCCGCCGCCGCGAGGTCGGGGACCGCTCGGGAGAGCTGCTGGACGGCGCGGGCCATCCGCTCGGCCGCCTCGTGCTGCGCCCAGTCCCGGCCGCCGGCCCGTTCGACGGCGTCGGCGGCGCGCCGCACCGCCTCGGCGTCCATCGGCCGCCGGTACAGCTCGGCCAGCTCCCCGGCGGCCGGAGTGGCCGAGGCCAGCGCCGCGACGACCGGCAGCGACTTCTTGTGGGCGGCGAGATCGGCACCGGCCGGCTTGCCCGTACGCCCCGGGTCGCCCCAGATCCCGATCAGGTCGTCGATGAGCTGGAAGGCGAGCCCCGCCTCCCGGCCGAAGGCGTCCATGGCCTCGGCCTGCTCGGGCCCCGCGCCCGCGTAGAGCGCGCCCAGGGCGCACGAAGCGCCCAGCAGGGCACCGGTCTTGGCGGTCGCCATGGCGACGCACTCGTCGAGCGAGACCTCGCACGGATCGCGCGCCTCGAAGGCGCAGTCCGCCTGCTGGCCCGCGCACAGCTCGATCACGCAGGACGCGAGCCGCGCCGAGCCGGCGGCCGACGCCGGGTGCGGATCCTCCGCGAGGAGCCGTACCGCGAGGGCGAGCATGGCGTCGCCCGAGAGAATGGCGTGCTCCGTGCCGAAGACCGTCCAGGCGGTGGGGCGGTGGCGGCGTACGGGATCCTCGTCGATCACGTCGTCATGGAGCAGGGTGAAGTTGTGGGCCAGCTCGACGGCGACGGCCGGCCGTACGGCGGCGCGCGGGTCCCCGCCGAGCGAGCGGGCCGCGGCGAGGACGAGCGCGGGCCTGATCGCCTTTCCGGCCCGCTCCGCACCCCCCGGGTCCGCGGTGCCGTCGGGCCGCGCCCAGCCGAAGTGGTACAGCGCGACCCCGCGTATGGAGGCGGGTAACGACTCGACGGCGGCGCGCAGTTCGGGATCGACCTCGGCGCGGGTGCGCTCCAGGAGGGCCACCGCCTCGTGGCCCTCGGTGGCGGGACCGGTGCTGGTCATGGTCACGGGGCACCTTCCTCTCGGTCCTGGGGGGGTGCGGGTGTACGGTGCTACGGCGGTACGTCGCCATGGCTGTACGGCGCTACGGGCGGCCCGGCACGGAACCACGCCGTGCCACGCCACCCGCGCGGCGGCTCACCTCACCGCCGGCGGCCCACTTCCACGTTCTCCAGCACACCGAGGGCGTCCGGCACCAGGATGGCCGCCGAGTAGTACGCCGTGACCAGGTACGAGATGATCGCCTGCTCGTCGATGCCCATGAAGCGGACCGACAGGCCGGGCTCGATCTCGTCCGGGATACCGCTCTGCTGCAGGCCGATGACCCCCTGCTCGCTCTCGCCCGTACGCATGCAGATGATCGAGGTCGTCCTGGCATCCGAGACGGGAATCTTGTCGCACGGGAAGATCGGCACTCCGCGCCAGGCGGGGACATGGGTGCCGGAGACCTCCACGGTGCCCGGGTAGAGCCCGCGCTTGCTGCACTCACGGCCGAAGGCCGCGATGGCCCGCGGATGAGCGAGGAACAGCTTCGAACCGCGGCGGCGCGACAGGAGCTCGTCCATGTCGTCCGGGCTGGGCGCCCCGTCGTGCGGCTGGAGGCGCTGGCCGTAGTCGCAGTTGTTCAGCAGGCCGAACTCGCGGTGGTTGATCAGCTCGTGCTCCTGGCGCTCCCTGAGCGCCTCGACCGTGAGCCGCAACTGCTGCTCGGTCTGGTTCATCGGCTGGTTGTAGAGGTCGGCGACCCTGCTGTGGACCTTCAGAACCGTCTGCGCGACGCTCAGTTCGTACTCGCGCGGCGCCGGCTCGTAGTCCACGAACGTGTGCGGCACGACCGCTTCGCCGACATGCCCGGCGGAGAGGTCGATCGCCGCCTCGCCGTATTTGTTGGTCCGCTGCGACGGCACGGAGGCCGCCGCCTCCAGGTGGTGACGCAGGGAGTCCTCACGCTCCGCGAGGTTCCGTACGTCCTGGCGGGTCAGCACCAGTACGACGCACGCCGTGGCCGCGCGCGCCGTCCAGTCCCAGGTGGCCTCCCCGTCCACCAGGGCCTGCTCGCCGAAGTACGCGCCGTCGGCCAGCACTTCGAGCGCCGTCTCGTCCCCGTAGGGACCCGTGCCGATCTTCTCCACCCGTCCGTGTGCCAGCAGGAAGACCTGGTCCGCCGCGTCACCGGCGGCCGCGAGCACCTGGCCGGGCTCGAACTCCCGCTGCTCGCAGCGGCGCGCCAGCTCGGCCAGCACCTCCTCGTCGCCGTACTCCCGCAGCGCGGGCAGCTCGCCCAGCTCGGCCGGCACGACCGCCACGCGGTCCCCCGTCTGCACGAACGTCACCCGCCCGTCGCCGACCGCGTAGCTGAGCCGGCGGTTCACCCGGTAGGTGCCGCCCTGCACCTGGACCCACGGCAGCGTCCGCAGCAGCCACCGGGAGGTGATCTCCTGCATCTGCGGCGCCGACTTGGTGGTGGTCGCCAGGTTCCGAGCGGCGTCCGTCCCCAGGCTCTGCTGGGGCGGCTGCGCCGCCCGGACCTCGTCACCAACCGAAACCGACATGAAGTCTTCCTCTCGAAACTTTCGATCATGTACGACCTGCGAGAAGAATGGTTCCATCACGTGGCGTGCAGTCGCCATTACACAAACGAGTGGGACTGAACGGCCCGATACGGGGCACAACACGCGCAAGTTCATCCCAACGGCGCACTTCGGGGGCGCACGGATCCCCGGGCACGTACCCCGGCCGACAATAGGAACGTGACCCCGCCGCCCGAAGCGCCCGTACCGCCCGGACCTCTCGTACCGCCCGTACCGCCCAGCCCTCTCGTATCTCTCGCCGCGCTGCGCCCGCGGCTCCCCTCTCCGCTGCACGAGGTCGAGGACGAGCGCTTCGCGCGCCGGGGCGTACGCCTGCTCCTCAAGCGCGACGATCTGATCCACCCCGAGCTTCCGGGCAACAAATGGCGGAAGCTGGCGCCCAATCTGCGGGCCGCCGCCGACGCGGGCCGCCACACGCTGCTCACCTTCGGCGGCGCGTACTCCAACCACCTCCGCGCGACCGCCGCCGCCGGCCGGCTCCTCGGCTTCGCCACGGTCGGTGTCGTACGGGGCGAGGAGCTGGCCGACCGGCCCCGGAACCCGTCGCTCGCCCGGTGCGCGGCCGACGGGATGCGGCTGCTCTTCGTCGACCGGGCGGAGTACCGCCGCAAGGCGGAGCCCGCCGCCGTCGCCGCGCTGCTCGCGCGGGCCGGGCTCGACCCCGGCCAGGTGTACGTCGTCCCGGAGGGCGGCAGCAACGCGCTCGCCGCGCAGGGCTGCGCCGAGCTGGGCCGGGAGCTGCGCGGCGCGGCCGGCACCGTCGCCGTGGCCTGCGGTACCGGCGGCACGCTCGCGGGACTCGCCGCGGGGCTCGCGCCGGACCCCACCGCCGGGCCGGGGCCGGGGACCCCGGGGGAGGGGCGGACGGCCCTCGGCTTCCCCGTGCTCCGGGGCGGCTTCCTGGGCGGGGAGATACGGGGGCTCCAGCGCGCCGCCTTCGCGGGACCGGCGGGCGACTGGCGCCTCGACGACCGCTTCCACTTCGGCGGCTTCGCCCGGGTCCCGCCCGAGCTGGACGCCTTCGCACGGGACTTCGAGGACCGGCACGGGCTGGCCGTGGAACGTCTCTATGTCGCCAAAATGCTGTACGGGGTCACCACCCTGGCGGCGGAGGGCGCCTTCCCGCCCGGCACGGCGGTCGCGGCCGTGATCACCGGCGCCCCCGAACCGTCCACCACGGCCCCTTCCACCCCGTAGCCCGTCCGCCCCATAGACCGTGTGCCCCGCTCAGGCCGAGCCGTCCTCCCGGTACGCCGCCGCCTCCTCCAGGTCCAGCCGGCGCAGCAGCGTCCGCAGCATCTCGTCGTCGATCCGCCGCTGGTCGCGCAGCTCCACGAAGACGGTGCGCTCCGCCTCGATCATCTCCCTGGACAGCCGCCGGTAGGTGTCGTCCGCTGACTCCCCGGTGATCGCGTTGACGGAGCCGAGCCGCTCCCACACCGCGTTGCGGCGCCGCTCCAGCACCGTACGGAGCCGGTCCGCGAGCGGCCCCGGCAGGGTGTTGCGCTCGTCGGCGAGGAGTTCGTCCAGCCGCCGTTCCGCCGCCGTGGACGCCTCGCTCTGCGCCTGTGCCTCGGCGAGCGTCTCGGCCTGCCGGTCGCGGCCCGACACCTTCAGCAGCCGGATGAACGGCGGCAGTGTGAGTCCCTGGACGACGAGTGTGCCGATGACCGTCGTGAACGTCAGGAACAGCACGAGGTTGCGTCCGGGGAACGGTGTGCCCGCGTGGGTCACCAGCGGGATGGAGAAGGCGATGGCCAGTGACACCACACCGCGCATCCCCGCCCAGCCGACGATCAGCGGCGCCTTCCAGTTCGTGTCGGGTTCACGCTCCCTGATCCGCTCGGAGACCAGCCGCGGCAGGAAGGTCGCCGGGTAGACCCAGACGAACCGGACGACGACCACCGCCACGAAGACCCAGAGGGCGTACAGCGCCGCCTCGGCCACCCCGTACTCGCCGAGTCCCTTGAGGACGAAGGGCAGCTGGAGCCCGATGAGCGCGAACACCGCGGACTCCAGGACGAACGCGACCATCTTCCACACCGCGGCCTCCTGGAGCCGCGTCGCGAAGTCCACCTGCCAGGAGCGGTGGCCGAGATAGAGCGCCACCACCACGACCGCCAGCACACCGGACGCGCCGACCTGTTCCGCGGCCGCGTAGGCGACGAAGGGGATGAGCAGCGAGAGTGTGTTCTGGAGCAGCGCTTCCGTGAGGTGGGTGCGCAGCCAGTGCAGTGGGACCATCAGGACGAGTCCGACACCGACACCGCCGAGCGAGGCGAGCGCGAACTCCTCGACGCCGCCCGCCCAGCTGGCCCCGGCGCCGACCGCCGCGGCCAGCGCCACCTTGAAGGCGGTGATGGCGGTGGCGTCGTTGAGCAGCGACTCACCCTGGAGGATGGTGGTGATCCGGCTCGGCAGCCCCAGTTTGCGGGCGATGGCGGTGGCCGCCACCGCGTCGGGCGGCGCGACGACCGCGCCCAGCACCAGCGCCGTGGTCAGGGGCAGATCGGGGACGAGGAGATAGGTGAGCCAGCCCACCGCGATCGTCGCGAAGAGGACGTATCCGACCGAGAGCAGCGCCACCGGCCGGATGTTGGCCCGCAGGTCGAGGTACGAGCTGTCCACCGCGGCGGTGTAGAGCAGGGGCGGCAGGATCAGTGGGAGCACGACATGCGGATCCAGTGTGTAATCCGGCACACCGGGCACGTACGAGGCGCCCAGACCGACCGCCACCAGCAGCAGCGGCGCGGCCACCGGTGTCCGGCGGGCGGCCCCGGCGATCGCGGCGCTGCCCGCCACCAGTGCGATCAGCGGCAGTACGTCCATCCCGGCTCCGTCTTCCTGTCGTGTGCGCGCACTTCTGCCGTGCGCGTACTCCTGCCTCGTGCGTACTCGTACGTCGTAATCTCGCCATCATGAGGCAGTGCAGTCACATCGTGGAACTTCCACACCCCGAGCCCGCGCCGAGTGGCGACACCTGCGCGGAGTGTCTGGCCGTCGGCAGCCACCCCGTCCAACTGCGACTCTGCCTGGAGTGCGGAAACGTCGGGTGCTGTGATTCGTCGCCGTACCGGCACGCGACACTCCACTTCGAGAGGACGGGACACGCGGTGATGCGAAGTTTCGAGCCGGGTGAGAGCTGGCGTTGGTGCTTTGTCGACGGTTCGATCGTCTGACGACTGGGTACGTCAACCCTCCGCCGGTTCTTCTCAATTGGATGCCGCAGACCCCTAGCCACTTTCCGTGGTCATATGCTTACCATGAGTGACCGTAGCGGACTGGGGGTCCCGGCGACACGGCACTATGGATCGCGATAGCGTCGCCACCCAGACCGGCTACGTAATGACACGTACCGCAAGGCTCCTCGACACGCCCTGTCCGGAGCCCTGAAGAGCTTGTGCCACCTTGGAGGTGAGGGTGTCCCAGATCGCAGGCGAGCCCGGGACCCAGGACTTCGTGGAAGTCCGGCTGCCCGCTGCGGGTGCCTACCTGTCCGTGCTGCGTACGGCCACGGCCGGCCTCGCGGCGCGCTTGGACTTCACCCTCGACGAGATCGAGGACCTCCGCATCGCGGTGGACGAAGCCTGCGCGATCCTGCTCCAGCAGGCCGTACCGGGCTCCGTTCTCAGCTGTGTCTTCCGACTGATCGAGGACTCGCTCGAAGTGACCGTGTCGGCCCCCACCACCGACGGACGCGCCCCCGAGCGCGACACGTTCGCGTGGACGGTGCTCTCCGCACTGGCCGGCAAGGTCGAGTCGACGGTCGCCGAGGACCGTACGGTCACCATCAGCCTCTACAAACAGCGCGGCGCGGGACCCGGGCCGGCGTGAGGAACGGGGACGGTCCGGTGCGTGACGAGGGGCGCATCCCACCAGAGCCGCGGGGAGGGCACGAGGTTCCGGCGGAGCCGGTGCTCGCCCCCGCGGGGATCCCCGAGCAGCAGGCCCGTCCCCATCCGGAGGACGGACTTGACGGCCAGACTGCCGCGGCGGACCAGACGCGGACAGAGCGGGCGCAGGCAGAGCGGGCGGCCTTTATGAGCGAGCAGCACAGCGAGCGGGACAGCGGACAGGACAACGAGCAGGACAACGGACAGCACAACGACTCGCGGAACGAACCTCAGGGTGAACCGCGGAACGAGTCACGGAGCGAACCGCGGGGTGAAGCGCGGAGCGGGCAGCGGCACGACCCGCATGACCGCAGCGGCGCGCGGGCGATGTTCGTCGAACTGCGCAAACTGCCGGACGGCTCACCCGAGAAGGCGGCCCTCCGCAATCAGCTCGTCCGGATGCACCTGCCCCTGGTCGAGCATCTCGCGCGCCGGTTCCGCAACCGCGGCGAGCCGCTGGACGACCTGACGCAGGTGGCGACCATCGGGCTGATCAAGTCGGTGGACCGCTTCGACCCGGAGCGCGGGGTCGAGTTCTCGACGTACGCGACACCGACCGTCGTCGGGGAGATCAAGCGGCACTTCCGGGACAAGGGCTGGGCGGTACGGGTGCCGCGCCGCCTCCAGGAGCTGCGGCTGGCCCTGACGACCGCGACGGCCGAGCTGTCGCAGCAGCACGGCCGATCACCGACGGTGCACGAGCTGGCGGAGCGGCTCGGCATCTCGGAGGAGGAGGTCCTGGAGGGCCTGGAGTCCGCCAACGCGTACTCCACGCTGTCGCTGGACGTCCCCGACACGGACGACGAGTCACCGGCCGTGGCGGACACGCTGGGCGCGGAGGACGAGGCGCTGGAGGGCGTCGAGTACCGGGAGTCGCTCAAGCCGCTGCTGGAGGATCTGCCGCCGCGAGAGAAGCGGATCCTGCTGCTCCGGTTCTTCGGCAACATGACGCAGTCGCAGATCGCGCAGGAGGTCGGCATCTCGCAGATGCACGTCTCGCGGCTGCTGGCGCGCACGCTGGCGCAGTTGCGCGAGCGGCTGCTCGTGGAGGAGTAGCGGAACGACCTGTCCCCACGGACAGGTCTGGCTCCTGCGGACAGGTCACGCTCCCGCGGACAGGCCATGGTCCCGCGGACAGTTCTGGCTCCCGCGGCGCGGGCTACGCGTCGCCGGCCGGGCCGCGGATCCCCAGGGCCTCGGTGGTCGTCGGGTTGACGAGCAGGACGAGCCCCGTCACGGCGACGGCCGCCAGCACGATCCCGGCCGGGATGCCGGCGCCGTCCGAGGTGAGCAGGGTGTAGGCGACCGGCAGCGCCATGATCTGGGTGATCAGCGCGGGCCCCCGGCTCCAGCCGCGGCGCAGCAGCAGCCCCCGGGCGGCGAGCAGCGGGATCACGCCGAGTGCGATCAGGGTCACGCCGCCCATCTCGGCCTGCTGCGGGGAGTCGGGGCGGCCGAGCAGCCCCATCACCAGCAGATACGCGCCGCCGGCGAACAGTGCCAGGGCCTCCAGACCGCTGACCGCCGCGGCGGCGGTCAGCCGGGTGGGGCGCGGGGTCGGTCCGGGGCCGGGCTCTGGCTGCGTCGCTCTGCTCACCCTTGCAGGGTATCGGCCCCCGGATCGGCGCCCGGATCCGGCGCCGGGTACGCCGCGGGGGTGCCGGGGCGCCGGGCGCGTTCCGCCCGGGGACGACCCGCCGCCCCTCGGCCGGTAACCTGCTCGGCATGCGCGCACTCCTCGTGGTCAACCCGGCAGCAACCACCACCAGTGCCCGCACCCGAGACGTACTCATCCACGCGCTGGCCAGCGAGATGAAGCTGGAGGCGGTGACGACGGAGTACCGCGGGCACGCCCGCGACCTCGGCCGGCGGGCCGCCGACTCCGACGACATCGAGCTGGTCGTGGCCCTGGGCGGGGACGGCACGGTCAACGAGGTCGTGAACGGTCTGCTGCACAACGGCCCGGACCCCGAGCGGCTGCCGCGCCTCGCGGTGGTCCCCGGCGGCTCCACCAATGTCTTCGCCCGCGCGCTCGGGCTGCCGAACGACGCGGTGGAGGCGACCGGCGCGATTCTCCAGGCGCTGGAGGAGAAGAGCGAACGTACGGTCGGCCTGGGACTGGCGGCCGGGACGCCGGGGTCGGAGGACGAGGCCGCCCCGTCCCGCTGGTTCACCTTCAACGCGGGGTTCGGATTCGACGCGGGAGTCGTCGGCCGGGTCGAACAGCACCGGGAGCGCGGAAAGCGTTCGACGCACGCCCTCTATGTGCGCCAGGTGATACGCCAGTTCCTCGAAGAACCGCACCGCCGCCACGGATTGATCACTTTGGAACGTCCCGGTGAGGATCCGGTCGAAGATCTCGTCCTGTCGATAATCTGCAACACCGCTCCCTACACTTACCTGGGGAATCGACCGCTGTACTCGTCGCCCACGGCGTCCTTCGACTCGGCGCTCGACGTCCTCGGACTGACCAGAATGTCCACTTCGGCGGCGGCCGTATATGGGACACAACTGCTCACTTCGACCCCTGAGCGGGGCCCTCACGGGCGCCACGCCGTATCCCTGCACGACCTGACCGACTTCACCTTGCATTCCAAGGCGCCCCTCCCCTTCCAGATGGACGGCGACCATCTCGGAGTGCGTACGAGCGTGACGTTCACAGGCGTTCGCCGTGCACTGCGTGTGATTGTGTGAGCGGAAGAGGCAAAACTCCTTTCACTCGAACGTTTAGGCTGCCATCCACCCCATGGAAGTACGGCTGTGACCTAGTCGACACCGAGGAATCAAAAAAAACTTTCCAGAAGGGGTTGTATCCGCCGCCGAGGTTTGCGAATCTCTACATGGCGCTCGGGACGGCCCGCAACACCGGCCTCCCTGAGAACCAGAACCCCTCCTCGAACCAAGGACTCCGCCATGTTTCCCGGCGGTCGACCCTTCCCTTGTCGAGGGATTCGTGAAAGCGTTCACATTCACAAGCAACCTGCACGTAATACCAAGAGAGGTAGCAGCCATGGACTGGCGTCACAACGCCGTTTGCCGCGAGGAAGACCCCGAGCTGTTCTTCCCCATCGGCAACACCGGTCCTGCGCTGCTGCAGATCGAGGAAGCCAAGGCCGTCTGCCGTCGCTGCCCCGTCATGGAGCAGTGCCTGCAGTGGGCGCTCGAGTCCGGCCAGGACTCCGGCGTCTGGGGTGGACTCAGCGAGGACGAGCGCCGCGCGATGAAGCGTCGCGCCGCTCGTAACCGGGCGCGTAACGCGACCGCCTGAACCACCCGTGTAACAGCCTCAGGCGGCGGAGCGTACAGCGTGTACGCATAGACCCGCCCCCGAACCGCAGCGCGCAGTACCCCCCGATGCGCATCGCATAGTGAGCTTCGAACCGAGCCCCGTACCGTAAAACGGTCCGGGGCTCGATGCTGTGTGCGGTACTTCCGGTGGCGGGTCCCCCAACCGCTTCCGCGGTTACTTCTGCGGCTCCACCGGAATGTCGAGCAGGACGCGCGTGCCGCGCACCGGCGCGGGCACCATGTCGAAGGTGCCGCCCAACTCGCCCTCCACCAGGGTCCGGACGATCTGGAGCCCGAGATTTCCGGCCCGGTGCGGATCGAATCCCTCGGGCAGACCCCGCCCGTCGTCCTGGACCGTGATCAGCAGCCGGGTGTCCGACGTGCCCGAGGTGCCCGTGCGCCGGTTCTTCTTCGCCGGCGAGTCACCGCTGCGGACGGCGGAGACATCCACCCGGCCCTCCTCACCCGGGTCGAAGGCGTGCTCCAGCGCGTTCTGCAGAATCTCGGTGAGCACCATGGAGAGCGGGGTGGCCACCTCGGCGTCCAGGATGCCGAACCGTCCGGTACGGCGGCAGAGGATCTTGCCGGGCGAGATCTCCGCCACCATCGCCAGGACACGGTCGGCGATCTCGTCGAACTCGACGCGCTCATCCAGATTCTGAGACAGCGTCTCATGGACGATCGCGATGGAACCGACCCGCCGCACGGCCTCGTTGAGCGCCTCGCGCCCCCGCACCGAGTCCATCCGGCGGGCCTGGAGGCGCAGCAGCGCCGCCACCGTCTGAAGGTTGTTCTTCACCCGGTGGTGGATCTCCCGGATGGTGGCGTCCTTGGTGATCAACTCACGCTCACGGCGGCGGAGTTCCGTCACGTCCCGGAGAAGCACCAGCGAGCCGATCCGGGTGCCCTTCGGCTTGAGCGGGATGGTGCGGAGCTGGATGACCCCGCCGTTGCCCTCGACCTCGGTCTCCCGGGGCGCGTAACCGCTGGCCAGTTTGACGATGGCCTCGTCCACCGGGCCGCGGGCGGGCGCGAGTTGGTCGGTGGCCCGGCCGAGGTGCTGTCCCACCAGGTCGGACGCGAGTCCCAGCCGGTGATACGCGGAGAGGGCGTTGGGGCTGGCGTACTGGACGACCCCGTCGGCGTCGAGCCGGATCAGCCCGTCCCCGACCCGGGGCGACGCGTCCATGTCGACCTGCTGGCCGGGGAAGGGGAAGGAACCGGCGGCGATCATCTGCGCCAGGTCGGAGGCGGACTGGAGGTAGCTCAGCTCCAGCCGGCTCGGGGTGCGGACGGTGAGCAGGTTGGTGTTCCGGGCGATGACCCCGAGGACCCGGCCCTCACGCCGTACGGGGATGGACTCGACCCGTACGGGCACCTCCTCACGCCACTCGGGGTCGCCCTCCCGGACGATCCGCCCCTCGTCGAGCGCGGCGTCCAGCAGGGGCCGGCGCCCGCGCGGCACGAGGTGGCCGACCATGTCGTCCTGGTAGGAGGTGGGCCCGGTGTTCGGCCGCATCTGGGCGACGGAGACATAGCGGGTGCCGTCGCGGGTCGGGACCCAGAGGACGAGGTCGGCGAAGGAGAGGTCGGAGAGCAGTTGCCACTCCGAGACCAGCAGATGCAGCCACTCCAGGTCGGATTCACCGAGGGCTGTGTGCTGGCGTACGAGATCGTTCATGGAGGGCACACCTGCGAGCGTACCCGTGGGACGGATCGGACCCTTCAGGGGCGACCCCTGGTCCGGATCAGGGACGCCCTTGGTCTGTACTGAGGGGTAGGCGGCGAATTAGGCTCACCGTACGCGCCGCGGGCATGGACACTTCCGAATGGTCTAGTCCAGAATGGTGCGACAGGCTTCCGCCCTCCCCGCACAGGAGGGTGGAACGAGGTGCCGGCGCTCTCTGCCCTGACTGCGGCGGAACCTCTCCCAACGGCCGCCGGGACCGCACACCCGTCGGCCGTAGCAACTCCGGGCTGCGGTGCCGTACGGGTTGAGGGTCCCGTCGCGGCGCCGCGGCCCGCGGGTGTTTTCCGAGGAGTGCCGGTTCCAGCGAGTGTTTCCGAGGGGTGCCGGTTCCAGCGGCCCCAGGCCGGGTAGCGGCTCGGCTCAGCTCGACTCGGGTGTCTTGGCCATCGTGCGCGGGGCGTCCGGGTCGTAGCCGCGGGCGATGGAGATCTCGTAGGCCAGACGGTGGAGCGGCAGGATCTCCAGGATCGGCTGAAGCTCCTCGCCCACCCCCTCCACCGGCAGTACGAACCCCGCCGCGGCCCGCGCGGTCTCCGCCGCCGGGCCCACCACGCACAGATCGGCGCCCCGGCCGCGCAGCCGGTCGAGGACGGGGCGGAGCGCCTCGCCGCCCGTGCCCTCGGGGACGACGGCGATCACCGGCGAGCTGTTGTCGATCATCGCGAGCGGGCCGTGCAGCAGATCCGCGCCGGAGTAGGCGAGCGCGGGGAGGTAGGCGGTCTCCATCAGCTTCAGGGCCGCCTCCCTGGCCGTGGGATAGCCGTACCCCCGCGAGATGACGACCATCCGCGCGGCGAACCGGTAGCGGGCGGCGAGCGTCCGTACCTCCGCGCCCCTGGCGAGGATCTCGTCCGCCAGATCCGGCACGGCGGACGCGGCTCCCGCCCCGTCGGCGCCGCCGAGGCTCTCGGTGAAGAGGTACAGCGCGAGCAGCGAGGCCGTGTACGACTTGGTGGCCGGCAGCGCCCGTTCCGCGCCCGCCAGGACGTCGATGTGGTACTCGGCCACGGCGGCGAGCGCCGAGTCCGGGTTGTTCGTCACCGCGAGCGTGATCGCGCCCGCCTCCCGGGCGGCCCAGGTGGCGGCCACGAGATCGGGCGAGCCGCCCCACTGGCTGACGCCGACGAAGAGCACACCGGTGAAGTCGGGGCGGGTGCCGTACGCCGTGATGGTGGACATGGAGGCGAGCCCGCAGGGCATCCCCCGCCTGATCTCCAGCAGGTACTTCGCGTACAGCGCCGCGTGGTCGGAGGTGCCGCGCGCCGCGAGCAGGACGAAGCGCGGCTTCCGCGCCGCGACGGCGCCCGCCACCTCGCGGATCCCGGGCACCCCGTCCGCGAGGAGCCGCCGCAGCGCCGCGGGCTGCTCCAGCACCTCGGTGGACATGATGCGGCCCGCGTACTCGCTCGGCCCGGCGGGAAACGCGGCAGACATGCTGGGTGCCCTCCAGTCGCTCACGCCCCCGTCACCCAGTCGAACACGGCCCCGCCCGGCCCCGCCACCGGGCTCCTCCCCCTCCTGCGCCTCTCCCCTTCTCCCTCCTCCCTACCCCTCTTCGTCGCCTGCCCTTCCACGAGGATTCAGGAACCGGCGCCGCCCCCTCTGCTAGAATTGGTCTATACCACAAAAGACTCACCATCAGATCGGCAGGGCCCAGCGTGGAAGTGGTCATCGTCCCGGACGCCGCCGCGGGTGGCGCACTCATCGCCGACAGCATCGCCGCACTGCTGCGCCGTAAGCCCGACGCCCTCCTCGGCGTGGCCACCGGCTCCACGCCCCTGCCCGTCTACCAGGCACTTGCGGAGCGGGTCCGGGCCGGCACCGTGGACGTCTCGGGCGCGCGCATAGCCCAGCTCGACGAGTACGTGGGGCTGCCGTCGGGCCACCCCGAGTCGTACCGCTCCGTCGTCCTGCGCGAGGTCGTCGAACCGCTAGGCCTGGACCCGAGCGTCTTCCTCGGCCCGGACGGCGGCGCCGAGGACGTCCAGGCCGCGTGCGAGGCGTACGACCGGGCCCTCGCCGAGGCCGGCGGAGTAGACCTCCAGCTGCTCGGCATCGGCACGGACGGCCACATCGGCTTCAACGAGCCCTGCTCCTCGCTCGCCTCCCGCACCCGGATCAAGACCCTGACCCGGCAGACCCGGGCCGACAACGCGCGCTTCTTCGACACCCCCGACGAGGTGCCGCACCACGTCATCACCCAGGGCATCGGCACCATCCTGGAGGCCCGCCACCTGGTCCTGCTCGCCACGGGCGAGGGCAAGGCGGACGCGGTGGCCCAGGCGGTCGAGGGCCCGGTCGCCGCCCTCGTACCCGCGTCCGCGCTCCAGCTCCACCCGCACGCGACGGTGGTCGTGGACGAGGCGGCGGCCTCCCGCCTGAAGCTGGCCGAATACTTCCGCGCGACGTTCGCGTCCAAGCCGGACTGGCAGGGCATCTGACAGGCCTGACAGCTCTGACAGGTTCGCCCCGCTCCGGACCGGATGGCCGCAAAGATCTCCATTGACAACCCTGTGCACACGGCATTTAACTCTGCGAAGTTGTGTACTTCCTGTGACGCTTGGGGCGGGGATCCATGGGTGGGGTGTGGGGAAATCGTGATGCCCGGAAGAGGGGACGCAGGCGCGGACCGCCGTACGCGGGAGGTCTCGTGTGCGGGCTCGCCGTCGTGCTGGCGGCGGGGCTTGTCCCGCTGAGCGCGCTGCCCGCCGCCGCGCGCCCGGCGTCGGCTCCGGCCGTTTCCACGTCGGCCGCCGACGAGAGCGAGAATCCGGACGAGGCCCCCGCGGAGGCCACCACGGACGACGCGCTCGCCGAAGCGAAACGATGAGGCAGGCCGGTCGAGGTCGGGTCCCTGCGGGGTGAGCACAGTGATGTGTTCGCCACCCCCGAGGGCGCGTTGGAGGCGCGGGAGTATCTGCGTCCGGTACGGGCCCGGGTCGACGGCGCATGGCGGCCGGTCGACACGGAGCTGGCCAAGGCTTCCGACGGTTCGGTCGCGCCGAAGGTGTCCACGGTGGGCATCCGGTTCTCGTCGGGGGGTACCGAGCCACTCGTACGGATGGACAAGGCGGGGCGTGAGGTCGCGCTCACCTGGCCCGGGGTGCTGCCCGCGCCGGAGTTGAGCGGTTCCACGGCGACCTACCGGGAGGTGCTGCCGGGTGTCGATCTGCGGATGGGGGCGCAGGAGGACGGTTTCACGCAGTTGCTCGTCGTGAAGACGGCCGAGGCGGCGGCGAGCGAGAAGCTGGCCGCGCTCCGTCTCGGACTGGCCGCGGAGGGCGTGGACGTACGCGGGACGCCGGAAGGCGGCCTGGAAGCGGTCGACCAGGGCGCGCAGGGCGCGGTGTTCGAGGCGCCGAAGCCGATGATGTGGGACTCCAGCGCCCCGTCCGGTGACGGTACGGGAACGGCCCGTCGGCGGGCGGCCGTCGAGGAGGGCGTGGACGCGGCGCGGGAGCCCGGCGCGAGCGAGTCGGGCAAGCTGGCGGCCGTGGGGGTGGCCGTGCCCGCGACGGGTGACGCCCTCGTACTGACCCCGGACGCGGAGATGCTGTCCGACGCGGACACGGTGTATCCGGTGTTCATCGATCCGCAGTGGTACTCGCCGAGGGCGTCGGCGTGGACGATGGCGTCGGAGTACTGGGCGTCGTCGCCGCAGTGGAAGTTCAACGGTGAGTCGACGGCCGGTATGGGCTTCTGCAACTGGGACTACTGCAAGCCGCACGACACCAAGCGGCTCTTCTACCGCATCCCGACCTCGAAGTTCGCCGGGAAGACGGTCCTGTCGGCCGAGTTCGTGGTGCGCAACACGTGGTCGGCGTCGTGCGGCGCGCGCAGCGTGGAGCTGTGGCGGACGAAGGACATCTCCTCCTCGACGACGTGGAACTCGCAGCAGGCCGCCGGTTTCTGGATCAAGGAGCTGCGGTCGGAGTCCTTCGCCTACGGCTACGACGGCTGTTCGGCGAAGGACGCCGAATTCGACGTCAAGTCCGCGGTGCAGGAGGCGGCGAACGGCAAGTGGTCCACGATGACGTTCGGGCTGCGCGCGGGCAGCGAGACGGACGCATACGGCTGGAAGCGCTTCTCGGACAAGGCGTACCTGCGGGTGAGGTACAACCGTCCGCCTCCGCAGATCAAGATGTCGCAGCTCACGATGGAGTACGGCGGGACCTGCAAGAAGCCGGCGAGCGCGGCCAGGGTGCGCACCCTGGGCAAGATCTACGCGAACAAGGTGACCGACCCGGACGGCGACAACGTCTCCGTGCAGTTCCAGGCGTCGTGGGACACGGGGGACGGCAAGGGGATGGTGGCCCGCTGGAGCCCCGCCCGCACCACGGCGAAAAGGTCCGGGTCGAACTTCTCGATCGCGCTGCCGTCGTCGATCCCGAAGAACAAGCAGGTGGCCTGGTACGTGCGCTCGTACGACGGGGCGCAGTACTCCCCCTGGTCGACCGCCGGTGACCCGACGGGCTGCTACTTCGTCTACGACACGAGTGTGCCCAAGGCTCCGGCGATCGCCTCCGGGGAGTATCCGGCCTCGGACCCGGGGGCCTCCGAGGACACCGCCGACCCGTGGTCGGACGGGGTGGGCAAGTACGGCGCGTTCGAACTGAAGGCCGCCGACAGCGACGTGGTCAAGTACTGGTTCGGCGTCAACACGGACCCGTCCTCGAAGAACGCGCTGACCACCACGGGCGGCGCGGCGAAGACCACCCGGGTGCTGCCGTCCGAGCCGGGGCTGAACTTCGTCACCGCCCAGGCCTTCGACGCGGCCGGCAACGGCAGTGAGATCCGTACGTACCAGTACCGCGTGAAGGCCGGCCAGCCCGAGCGGGCCGCCTGGAGCCTCGACGATCCGACCGGCGCCACCGCGGCCGAGGGCACGGCCGGCGCCCGCGTCGCCGAGCTGCGCGGCGGGGCCACCCCGGGGGTGGCGGGCGCGATCGGCACGGCGGTCTCGTTCGACGGGGTCGACGACTACGCACAGACGGACATCCCCACGGTGGCCACCGAGAGCGGCTTCTCCGCGGCGGCCTGGGTGAAGCTGTCCAGGATGCCGGAGACCGCGGCGATCATCGCCGCCGAAGTCACCCTTGCCAAAGGCGCTGACAAAGCAAAGGCCACCCGCTACGTCGACATCGGCGGTGGCCAGGGCGCGGTCCGGAACGACGACGGCACCGTTGCCTTCACCATCGCCGATCACCACGGCACAGGACAACTCGCCATCAACGCGGCCGATCTGGCCCTCACTCAGCGCCGTACCCTCCCCTTCGGTGCGATCCGCGGCGACGCACCGAAAGCCTGGCCTGGCACCAAGGGCTTCGTCGGCGGCACCGATGACACCAAGGCGACCGGCCTCACCCACCTCGGCGCCCGTGAATACGACCCTGGGATCGGCCGTTTCATCAGCGCTGACCCCTTGCTCCAGAGCGAGATTCCATAGACGCTGAACGGCTACAGCTACGGCACGCAGAACCCGGTGACCATCACAGATCCCAGCGGGTTGGGAGTTCCGGAATGTCACACGGGCGAGCTGACCGGTTGCCACAACGGCGTTCCCGGAAAGGGCACGAAGCCCGCAAAAACCAAGTCCGAGAAGAAGAAGGGAACCAGTTCCTCCTCTTCATCCTCGGGCGGGAGGGCGAATTCGGGCGGAAGCACGTGGGCGCCCGCCCCGTCCCCCAGCCCCGGCAAGGCGCCGGCACCAGGGCCCTATCTGGGGAAGCGCGTCGACGGGCCGGCAATCCAGGTAGTCACTTTTGCTCTTTTCTTTCTCCCCGACCCAGTGGCGTGGAAAGACTGCATGGACAGCCCTGGGCTGTCGGCCGATTGCGCTTCCACCGTGGGCGATCTCCCCACTCCACTGAAGATCCTCAAGCTGGTCAAGGGGGCAAAGCATATTGACGATGCGGCGGGCGCCGCCAAGAAGGCGCCTTCCGGCTGCAAGTGCTTCCTGCCCGGCACCGATGTCCTCCTTGCCGACGGAACCAGTAAAAACATCGAGGACATCAAGCTCGGCGATCAGGTACTGGCGACAGACCCCGAGACAGGAGAAACCGGCCCCCGCGAGGTCACCCGCCTCATAGTCACCAAGGACGACAAGCACTTCAACACGTTGTCCGTAATGACCGAAGACGGCGTCGAGGAGCTCACGGCAACCCACGAACACCCCTTCTGGTCACCGTCGGAACGCCGCTGGCTCGAAGCCAGAGAGCTCACGGCAGGCACGACCCTGCTCAGCGATGACGGCACAACCGTCATCGTGACCGCGAACCGCGCCTTCACCAAGCACGCCACGACCTACAACCTCACTGTCGCCGACCTCCACACGTACTATGTACTCGCCGGCCAGACGCCGGTTCTGGTTCATAACAGTGGAGGATGCCTTCCCGCTCTCCGGGACTGGAGCAGTCAGCGGTTCCAGTTCGGGAATCAGTCCCTCTTGCTGGATAAGAAGGGAATGGAGCACATCCTCACTCGACATCACCCGAAGTATTGGGATGGATCGGTGAAGAAAACGCAGTCCTTCTTCGATTCGAGCATGAGTGTTGATGACGTCCAAGACGCTATCGGTCAAGTCATGCGGCAGAACCGCGATACGCTGGTTCAGCGAGGCAGTCAAGGCATGTATCAGATGCGCGGGAACGTCAACGGCGTCGATTACGTACTCGGCATGAATAGAGGTCGAGTGGGCCAGTTCTATCCGGAATAACCATCATCGAAGGTCCTGAGACGTGGTTGAGATTGAGACGTTCCTGAAGGGCGCGGACGGTGGGTTCGTGCAGGTGGAAGCCTGCCGTACCTCGCCGCCCAACTTTGACTACATTGAAGGTGCCATTCGGCTGTCCGTTGATGGATTGGAAATCATCGGCACTGAAGAGTGGGACTATGTTGACCAGCTATGGTGCTATATCGCCGAAATGGTGACGAAAATGCAGTCGTCGGGATACGCAGAGACATATTTCCCGGATCAGCCGATTAAGCTCTCTTTTCGGGCCGCAGCGTCTCGCGTCTTGGTGACCGCCAAGATTGGCGAAGAAACGAAGACGGCAAATGCTTCATCTGCGGATTTCCTGGAGGCTGTCAAAGCGGCTGGGATGATCTTCTTCAGGAAGATGTCCGAGCTTGTCCCGGCTAATTCGTATGCCGAGGCGCAGCAGGAGTTGTCAGTTTGAACAAGCCAGAGGTCCCGCCGGGAATTCTTGAATCCGGCGGGGCCTCTGGGGCTCTTGACGGCAGTAGTTGACGGCAACGTCAGCGGGCGGGTGCGGCACAGAGGTGCGATTCGTCGTCTTCACCGGGCCGGTTGACGGCTTCGGCGGGGCTATGAAGGGAGCGGCCGAGGAGATCGATGGCGTCGCGCTGGAGGCGGAGTCGCACACGGGCGTAGACACCGACGGTGACACCGATGTGGGCGTGACCGAGTGATGCCGTGCCGGGGGGACAGAAGTGGGCCTCAACGGGGCGCCGTGTACCGTACGGCCCGTTTCGTGCACCTACCGGTGCACTAATGTCCGGCAACTCATTCAAAACGACTGGCCGATTGCGACAATGGGCTTTGTTTGGGCCCGAGTTGAAGAGACTCCACACCAGGCGCCTTGCCGTGCGTCTCGACCTGGGCCCGGTACGGGCGACACCTGACAACAGGCCCGAGCGGCGGGGCATGCCTGGAACCGCGACATGCGAGCCTGGAGAGGCGGGCCTCGCGGTGGCCAGTTGGCTCGACACACCCGGTTGCCCTTGGCACCGGTCCGCAGGCGGGGCCCGGCGCTACAGCAAGTGGTCGGCCTTGCCGGCCTTGATGTCGCGGATGAGGGTGGCGAGGGCTTCACGGGTGTCGGTGAGGTAGGTGTCCTCCTGGCCGGAGACGGCTATGTAGGCGTTGCCGTCCGGGTCCGTGCCGATGCGGAAGCAGTTGTTACCCGTGCCGCAGAACGGCTCTTCCCAGGTGATCTTCGACATAGCTGAATTCCTTAGAGTTCGCGAATGATGCTGCGGATGACGTCCCGCGATGCCTGTGCCGACAGGGATGCCTCGTCCATCCAGTCCAAGTGTGTGCGGTACTTGGCAAGTTGCGCTGCCTCGTGCATGAATGCCGGACCGTGGGCCGAGTCGAGCTGAGCGGTGTCGAGTTGCGGAACGGGTGCCTCGGCGTAGAGCAGGGATTGTCCGGCGCCAGGAAAGCTACCGCGCTCGATGGGCACTATCCGGACGGTGACATTGTCCCGCTCGCCCGCTTCGATCAGGGCACCGAGCTGCTTCTTGGTCACCTCGCGGCCGCCGAAGAGCATCCGCAGTGCTGCCTCGTGCACATAGCCCGTGTAACTGACCGGCTGTTCGCGGCTGAGCACGCGCTGCCGGGCCATCCGATGCGCCACATGCAGTTCGAGTTCGAGGCGCGGCAGGGGAGGAAGCAGCGCGTCAAAGATACTGCGGGCGTAGTCCTCGGTCTGGAGCAGACCAGGGATGTGAACCGTCTGAATGGTCTGGATCCGGTGCGACTGCCATTCCAGTTCGGCGATGTCCAAGAGGCCAGGTGACAGCTTTCTCCTGTACTCGTCCCACCAGTTACGCTGCGGAATCGCACTGAGTTCTACGAGCGCATCCACGTACTGCTCGTCCGTGCACGCGCAGTGGGCGGCCAGAGCGCGCAGCCGTTCAGGGCTGATGTTGCGAACTCCCGCTTCGATGTTTGAGATCTTGCCCCGGTCGACACCGATCAGCCCGGCCGCCTGCTCAGCGGTCATATCCGCGGCTGTGCGCAACTTCTTGATCTCTGCGCCGAGTCTCTTCTGCCGCTGTGTGGGGGTGGTCCGTGGGGGCATGGACATCCCTTCTGTTGACTGCCGCTCAGTCTGCCGGACACCACCATACGGGGCTATCGGTGCAGCACTATCCAAGGAGAGGGGTGGCACATGAAGCACCCCATGCCCTACCTTCAGTGATGCGTCGCTCACGCACAGCGAAAACGTAGAGCACTGCGCGAGCCTGCCCACAGGTGTGTCCGCAGGCATCACACCAAACCAACGCGTCAACGAGCGGAGTCGTCATGCCCGAAAACGAGTTCGTCCCCGTACTCCCGCACGCCACCCCACGGTTCACCCAATGCCCGCCCCCGCTCCAGGACGTGGGCGAGCCGCATCCGGGGAACCTCGCGTACGGGCTGACGCTCCCCTCCGCCGTTGCCACACCGGCCGTCGCGCACGAGGCCGCCGAGATCATCCTCGACGTGCACTGCATTGCGGACAGCCTGATCGACCCGGCCCTGCGCCTTGTACGCGAACTCGTCGCCTACGCCTGCCGGTTCACCGGTTCCGGGGAACAGGTTCATCTCGCCCTGCGTCATGACCTTGAGGGTGCCCTCCGGATCACCGTCCACGACACCCACGCCGCGCACGCCCACCCCCGCCTCGCCGCCGTGTGCGACGAACGCCGCCTGGACGCGTTGGAGGGTGTGCCCGACCTGGTGGAGGCCCACCAGGGGGACTGGGGCTTCGGTGCCGCGCACCCTTTCGCCGTCGGTGGCGGCATCGGTACCCGTACGTGGGCCACCCTCGTGCACACCCCGCGCCGCTGGGCCGCATGACGCGGGGGCGCGGGCCGGCGCGCCCCTACCGCACCCGCCCCGCGAGAACCTCCGCCGCCGCCCGGGCGCAGACGCGGGCCGCGCCGTGGGTGGCGATGTGGAGGGCGCCGCTCGGCGGGGCTTCGTTGAGGCCCATCTCGACCACCAGGGTGTCCGGGCGCGCCGTGAGCAGGGCGTCCAGGGTTGCCCGCATCCACGGGTGGCGGTGGGCGTCGCGGACCACGGCCACCGTGGTGCGGTCGCCGGCTGCCGTGAGGATGCGGGTCGCCGGGTCCGGGGTGGGCGTGGAGGTGTCCTCGGGCGGGGCTTCGGCGTACGTGGCCGTCTGCGTGCCCGGGAGGAGGTGGTTCAGTTCGGTCGCCAGGCCCCAGGGGGTTTCCTCGCCGACCGCGATGTTCGCCACCGGGGTGAGGACCGCGACGTACGGGGCGCGGGTGAGCGGGGTGGCCGTGCCGGTGACGCGGAGTGCCCGGCGGGCCGCCAGGAGGCCGATGTCGGGAGTGGGCACCACCCCGGGAGCCCCGCCGGATGCCGCTGCTCCCGCGCTGGACGCGGTGCCGGGCGCGGTCCCCTCCTGTGTGGCCGCGCCCGGCGTCCCGGCCCCGGGGGACACCCTGGCGCGGAGGGTCCAGTCGGCGAGGGCGCGGACCCGTGCCGCCGCGTCGGCCAGGCGTTCCTCGGGGAGTTCGCCGCTGCGTACGGCGGCCACCAGGGCGTCCCGCAGCCGCAGTACGGTGCCCTCGTCGGCCAGGCCGCCGCCGACGCAGATGGCGTCGGCGCCCGCCGCGATCGCGAGGACGGAGCCGCGCTCGATCCCGTACACCGAGGCGATGGCCTGCATCTCCATGCCGTCGGTGACGATCGGGCCCTGGAAGCCCAGCTCCTCGCGCAGCAGTCCGGTGAGGATCCGCGGGCTGAGGGTCGCCGGGCGCTCCGGGTCGAGCGCGGGGAGCAGGATGTGCGCGCTCATCACCGATCGGGAGCCCGCCGCGATCGCCGCGCGGAAGGGCAGCAGCTCGCGGGCGTGCAGGGTGTCCAGGTCCACGTCGATGCGGGGCAGCGCGTGGTGCGAGTCCACCGCCGTGTCGCCGTGGCCCGGGAAGTGCTTGACGCAGGCGGCGACCCCGGCGGCCTGGAGTCCCTCGACGTACGCGGCGGTGTGCCGGGCCGCCAGCTCCGGGTCGGCGCCGAAGGACCGTACCCCGATGACCGGATTGTCCGGGTTGGAGTTGACGTCGGCGGAGGGCGCCCAGTTGAGGTTGACCCCGCACGCGGCGAGCCGCCGGCCCAGCTCCCGGGCGACGTCGCGGGTGAGTTCGGGGTCGTCCACGGCGCCGAGCGCGTAGTTGCCGGGGAAGGACGAGCCGTGCCGTACCTCCAGGCGGGTGACGTCGCCGCCCTCCTCGTCGATCGCGACCAGGATGTCTTCCCGTTCACGCCGCAACCGCCGGGTGAGCGCCGCGAGTTGTTCCGGGTCGGCGACGTTACGGCCGAACAGCCCGACCGAGGTGAGCCCGTCGCCGATCGCCCGCAGCAGCCAGTCCGGCGCCGTGGTGCCGACGAAACCCGGCTGGAGCACGGCGAGGGCGTCGCGGGTGAGGGTGTCGGTGGTGGATACGAGTGTCGTCATCGGTCCTTCTAACCCTTCACTGCGCCGGCCGTCAGACCCGCTGCCATCTTGCGCTGGACGAGCAGGAACAGAATGACGATGGGCACGGCCATCATCGTGGAGCCGGCCATCATCGGGGCGAACTCCGTCCCGTGCTTGGTGGAGAAGTTGGAGAGCCAGACGGTCGCGGTCTGGTTCTGCTGGCTCATCAGCATGAGCGCGTACAGGTACTCGTTCCACGCCTGGATGAAGCCGTACACCGAGGTGGCGACCAGGCCGGGCGCGAGGAGCGGGAAGACCACCCGGACGAAGGCGCCGGTGCGGCTGCAGCCGTCGACCATGGCCGCCTCCTCCAGTTCCTTCGGGATGTTGACGATGAAGCCGCGCAGGGTCCACACCGTG
Organism: Streptomyces sp. NPDC056987; assembly: GCF_042673865.1. Classification (NCBI taxonomy): domain Bacteria; kingdom Bacillati; phylum Actinomycetota; class Actinomycetes; order Kitasatosporales; family Streptomycetaceae; genus Streptomyces; species Streptomyces sp. NPDC056987. The sequence goes on along the minus strand of NZ_JBHURV010000043.1, from coordinate 1,631 downwards.
AAGGGCAGGATGAAGGTGAGGTACGTGATGACCAGGCCGGAGAGCCTGTCGTACTGGCCGAGGTCGTTCAGCAGCAGGAAGACCGGGATGATCATGGCGACCAGCGGGACCATCTGCACGGCGAGGATCCCGACGATCACGATCTTGCGCCCCCGGAACGCGAACCGGGAGATGGCGAGCGCGGCGAGCAGCCCGACCACGACGCCGATGACGACCACGACGGACGAGACGAGCAGCGAGCGTCCGACCGGGCCCCAGAAGTCCGCGATGTCCAGCGCCCGGCGGAAGTTGTCCAGGGTGAACGTACGGGGGAAGAAGTGCGGGTCGGGGTCGATGGCGTCGCCGGCCGGCTTGAACGCCGTGTTCAGCATCCAGTAGACGGGGAAGCCGAGGACGACGAAGACGAGCACCCCGAGGGTGTTCCAGCCGGCCTTGCGGCTGCCGGGGGGCGACTGCCGAGGGGTTCTCGTCCCGGGCCTCTTCGTCGTCGCCGGGGTCGCGGTGGCCGGGGTCGTAGCGCTCACTCCACCTCTCCGATCTTGAGCATCTGGCGCATGTAGACCGCGATCACGCCCAGCAGGAGCAGGACGGTGAGCAGCGCGATCGCCGACCCCTGGGAGTAGTCGTTGACGACGAACGCCTTGTCGTACGAGTAGGTGGTGAGGAGCTGGAACTCGGCCTCTGGATGGCCGTTGCGCATCACGAACACCTGCGGGAAGACGCCCATGTCCCAGATGACCGAGAGCGTCGCGAGCATCACGATGACGGGCTTGAGGATCGGCACGGTGACATGGCGGAAGACGCCCCAGGCGCTCGCCCCGTCGAGCCGGGCGGCCTCCTCCAGCTCCGCGGGGACCTGGGTGAGCCCGGCGGAGAGGGTGATGGCGACGAACGGTACGGCGCCCCAGACCACCAGCAGCATGATCACGGCGAGGCCCTGGGGGCCGCTCGCGAACCAGTTGTGGCCGATGAGGTCGACTCCGGGGATCCGGGACAGCACCCAGTTGAGGACCCCGTAGTCGGTGTCGAACATCCACTTGAAGATGGTGACGGCGACCAGGATCGGCATGCCCCAGCTCGCCACCAGGGCGATGTTGATCAGGGTCTTCACCCAGCCGGAGACCCGCTGCTGGAGCAGGGCGATGAGCATGCCGAGCACCATGGTGAGGATGACGGCCCCGGCCGCGAAGACGATCGTACGGAGGACGACCGCCCAGAACTCCCCGTCGCCGAGGACCGCGGTGAAGTTGTCGAGGCCCGCGGACTCCGGGGCCTGGAACCCCCAGAGCTGGGGCTGCCCGAACTTCTGGAAGGAGAGGGTGACCAGCCGGGTCAGCGGATAGCCGAGCACCAGCGCGAGGACGGCCAGGCAGGGCGCGAGCAGCAGCCAGGGGACGGAGCCTCCGCCGCCCCGGCCCCGGCGCCCGTCCTTGCCGGGTCTCGCCCCGGACCCGGAAGGATCCGTGGGCGGCTCGTGCCGCGTGGGCGGATCACCGGCCGTCGTCGCGGTCGTCGTCATCTCCATGGCACTGCCACCGGTACTCGTAGGGGCACTGGCACTCGTCGGGGCACTGGCACTGGCACTCATCGCGCGCTCCTCAGCGGGCCGGGCGGGGCGTCCGCCGGCAGAT
>NZ_JBHURV010000042.1:0-79557 GCF_042673865.1 Streptomyces sp. NPDC056987 | reverse complement strand
CATACGCACCACCCGCCCACAACACACCCAACACCCCCACCACCAAATCCACCGACCGCCCCAAACACACACCCACCCGCGACTCCACACCCACACCCAAAACACCCAAACGCCCCGCCAACCTCCCCGCCCGAACCCCCAACTCCCCATACGTCAAAACCTCACCCCCACCAATCACCGCAACCGCATCCGGCGACTCCACCATCCGCTCCCGAATCGCAGCCACCACCGAACGGTCCGACACCCCCTCCCCAGAACCCGCCCACCCCATCAACAACCGCTCAAGCTCCACCCCGTCCAACATCCCCAACCGCGCCAACGGCACCGAAGGCTCCACCACCACCCGCTCCGCCAACGCCACCCAATGCCGACACAACCGCTCCACCGTCACCGCATCGAACAGATCGGTGTTGTACTCCAGTTCAGCGGTGAGCCCGTCCGGTGACTCCCAGAATTCCAGCGTCATTTCGAACCGCGACGACGCGCGCGGCACAGGCTGGCGGCGTGCGCGCAGGCCGCCGAAGTCCGAGGCGATGTCCAGGGAGTTCTGCAGGACGACGAGCGCCTGGACGAGCGGGGTGCGGCTCGGGTCGCGCTCCGGTGCCACGGCTTCGACCACACGGTCGAAGGGCACTTCCTGGTGCGCGAGCGCTTCGAGCACGGTGGACCGGACGTCGGCGAGGAAGGCCTCGAACGACTGCCGTTCATCGATCTGTGAGCGCAGGACGAGGGTGTTGACGAAGAAGCCGACCAGCCCCTCCAACTCCGCCCGCTCACGCCCCGACACCACCGTCCCCACCGCCACATCCCGCTGCCCGCTGTACCGCGACAACACCAACTGCGTCACCGCCGTCAACACCATGAACAAACTCGCACCACCACCCTGCCCAACCCCCACCAACCGCCGCACCAACCCCACCGGAACCTCAAACACACACACAGCCCCCGCCGACGACCGCACCACAGGACGCACCCGATCCACCGGCAACTCCAACACACCCAAACCAGCCAACTTCCCCCGCCAATACTCAAGCTGCCCCTCCAACACCACACCCCCCAAACGCTCACGCTGCCACACCGCAAAATCCGGATACTGCACCGCAAGACCAGCAAGCACCGCCTCCTCACCACGCACCGCCGCCCCATACAACTCACTCAACTCACGCGTCACCACACCCATCGACCACCCATCCGTCACGATGTGATGCATCGACAGCACAAGCACGTGATCGTTCTCGCCGAGCCGCACCACCAGCGCCCGGACCGGTGGCGCGGTCACCAGGTGGAATGCGGTCGACTGCTCGGCACCGAGCACCTGCTCCAGGGCCGACGCGCGGTCGTGCTCACTCGTCCCGGACAGGTCGACCACGCGCAGGGGGAGGACGAAGTCGTCGTGGATCGTCTGGGCTCCGCCGCCGAAGGTGGTACGCAGTGCCTCGTGGCGGGAGGTCAGGGTGTCGAGGGCCCCGCGGAGCGCGGTGACGTCCAGTTCTCCGGTCAGGCGCAGCGCCAGTCCGGTGTTGTACTCGACCGCGCCGGGTGCGAAGTCGTGCAGGAACCAGAGGCGTTCCTGGCCGTACGAGAGCGGGAGCGGCACCCCTCGGTCACGGTGAACGCGCACGATCGCCCGGTCGGGCGCGGCGGCGTACGACCGCTCCAGTGCCTCGGCCAGCGCAGCGACGGTCGGGTGGTCGAAGAGTGCGCGTGAGGTGAGTTCTCCGCCGAGGGCCTGCCGGATGCGGGTGACGGCCTTGAGCCCGGTGATGGAGTCCCCGCCGAGGGCGAAGAAGTCGTCCTCCACGCCGACCCGGGGCGTGCCAAGCACCTCGGACCAGACCGCGCAGAGGGCCCGTTCCGTCTCGGTGCGCGGAGCGACGTACGCGCCTTCGCCACCGAACTCGGGTACGGGCAGGGCACGTTGGTCGACCTTGCCGTTCACGGTCAACGGCAGCGCGTCGAGCACGACGAAGGCCGACGGGACCATGTACGCGGGGAGCAGCCGGGCCGCGTGCTCGCGTACGCCTGCCGTGTCCGGGTCTCCCGTGGGGACGAGGTACGCCACCAGGCGCTTGACGCCCGGACGGTCCTCGCGGACGGTGACCGAGACCCGGCCAACCGCCGGATGGCGTGACAGTACGGCCTCGATCTCGCCGAGTTCGATACGGAAGCCACGGATCTTCACCTGGCCGTCGCTCCGGCCCAGGAACTCCAGCCGGCCGTCCGCCCGCCACCGCACCACATCACCCGTCCGGTACAAACGCCCACCCGAACCGAACGGATCCGCGACGAATCGCTCCGCCGTCAGGCCGCCCTGGCCGTCGTACCCCCGCGCGAGCCCGGCGCCCCCCAGGTACAGCTCGCCGGCGGTTCCGGGGGCAACCGGGCGCAGGCCGGTGTTCAGGACATGGGCGCTGGTGCCGTCCATCGGCTCGCCGAGGGGCACAGCGGTATGTGCCGTGTCCGCCCTGGTCACGGGACCGCACACGGCGAACGTCGTCGACTCGGTCGGCCCGTAGACATGCACCAGGTCCAGCTCCGGGCACGCGTCCAGGACCCGCGCCATCGCCGCACCCGAGGCAGCCTCGCCCCCCGTCCAGACCTCACGAAGCCCCCCGAAGCACCCCGCATCCTCCTCGGCCAGCAGATCGAACAGGGCCTTCGTCAGAAAGACCCCCGTCACGCCACGCCCCACCGCATCCCGCACCACACCCACCGACAGCTCGGCCTCGGCCACCACCACCGTGCCGCCGTTCAGCAACGGCACCCACACCTCATACGTCGCCGCATCAAAAGAGTGCGGGGAGTGGAACAGCACCCGCTCATGCGCACCCGACGACCAACGGGAATCAGCGGCCAACGCCACCACATCCCCATGCGTCACCCCCACCCCCTTCGGCACCCCCGACGACCCCGACGTAAACATCACATACGCCAAAGAACCCGGCGAAACCACGGGCACTACACCACCAGTTCCCCGAACCCCGGAGGAGCCCACACCCACCGCCCGCACCCCACCGACCCGGTCCACACCCCGGTCCGTCACCACCAGCACCGCACCACTACGCCCCAGCACCTCCCGCACCCGCTCCTCCGGATACCCCCCATGCAACGGAACGTAGACACCCCCCGCCTTCAGCACAGCCAACATCGCCACCACCACATCGGCCGACCGCTCCAACAGCAGCCCGACCCGCGACTCCACCCCCACACCACCGGCACGCAACACCCGCGCGAGCCCCTCCGCCCGCGCGTCCAACTCCCCATATGTCAACGACACATCACCGCACTCCACCGCCACCGCACCCGGCGAAGCAGCCACCCGCCCCGCAAACGCCGACACGACCGACATGTGCTGGACCGACGGCATGGACTGCTCGCCCTCGAACATCGTTGATTCCCCCGCATATCTCGTGACGTGTGACTCGTGACCTGTGCGGCCGGTCTGCCCGTGGCTGTCGTTCGCCGGCCGGGGGCCCTGCCCCGTGCCGGGCCGGCTCAGAGCCGTTGCAGTGCCCGGCCGCCGTACTGGAGCAGGGCGACCGGTCCTCCCGGGTGCTTCCTGACGAAGCGTCCGACGATGGGGAGGGCGTCATGCTCGCGGTCCTGGGCGACGAAGAGGTCGTCCGCGTGGATGGTGAGGCGGTAGTCGGAGTAGTCCTCGCGCGTGAGGTAGAGATCGCCTTCGGCGTCGGTCACGACCATGAGGTGGAGATCGCCGTTGGCGTACGTGCCGAGGTGGTCGCCGAGGTCGGCGGCCTCCGGGGCGTCGGGGGCCGGCAGGCTGTAGTGGCCCAGGTCCAGTCCGGCCGCCCGGAGCCGGCCGACCAGGTCCTCCCACAGTTTCGGCCCGGCCGTGGAGTTGGTGGTGACCGCGAGGGCGAGGTTGCGGCCCGGGTGAATCCGCAGGTTGCAGGTGGCGCCGCCCACCGCGCCGTCGTGGCCGAACCAGGCCTCCTCGCCGCTGCGGTGGCACATCAGTCCCAGGCCCCAGGCATCGGCGAGGCCGAAGGGCTCGGCGTCCGGCACGCTTTCGCGCATCTGGCGTACGGCTTCTTCCGGGAGCAACTCCCGCTGCGGGAAGGTGTTCCGGTCGTCCAGGTGCAGCCGGGCGGCGGTGACCAGATCGGTGGCGCTCCCCGCGAGGCCGCCGGCCGCCGCCAGGGAGAGAGCGGTCATGTGGTCGACGGGCTCGGCGTGTTCGTCGCCGGCCCGTACCGCGTGCCCCTCGGCCAGTACCCGGGCGCGGCTGCCGGCGGGCCGGTCCGTCCGGGGGCGGGGGTCGTGGAGGAAGGCCGGCTCGATGGAGAGCGGGCGCAGCAGGCAGCTGTCGACGGCCGTCCACCAGTCCATGCCGGACACCGCCTCGACGACGGAGCCGAGCAGGCAGTAGCCGGTGTTGGAGTAGGAGAAGGCGAGGCCGGGCGGGAAGAGGTTCGGCGTCTCACCGCATACGGCCGCAAACCGGCGGTACGAGGGGCCGCGCATGTCGGGGTATTCGATGCTGTCCGCCAGGCCCGCCGTGTGGCTGAGGAGTTGGCGGACGGTCGCGGTGCCCAACTCGGGGTTCGTGGCGCGTTTCAGGTCGGACAGGAGCCCGGAGAGCGGTTCGTCCAGGTCCAGGTCGCCGTCGGAGACGAACTGCATCACCAGTTCGGCCGTGAAGAATTTCGTCACCGAGCCGTAGGGGAACGCGGTGTCGACGGTGACCGGAGTGTTCGTACGTACGGAGCTGACGCCCGCCGCGCACCGGGTGAGGGTGCCGTCGCGGTAGAGGGACAGTTGTGCTCCGGTCACGTGGTGCTTGCGCACCAACTCCTCGAAGATCCGTTCGACCTGCTCGGCCGAAGCGGGGCCGGACCCCGCCGTCGACCCCGCCATCGAACCCGCCGTCGAACCCACCGCTGCACCCACTGGACCCACCGGACCTTCCCCCTGATCGTTCCCCCGGGCACGGCCACGGCGCGGCACGACGTGGCACGACGTGGCACAACCCGCCCGGTACGGGGCGCGGTCCGGCACAACATCGACTACGGGGGCGGCGCGGGCATGCCTCGCCTGCGCACACCAGACTCTCCCGGCACGCCGCCATCCGCAATCAGCTTCGGCAGCGGTGGAAACCCGCTGGTCACAGGGGTGTTACCGGAAGCCCACGGTGAGGCTCACCACGGTCGCCGCCAGGCCGAGCACCAGCACCACACCCGAGCCGATCAGGAACCGGGGGTTGGCGAGGTTGACCGTCCATCCCATGCCCACGCGCTTGGGGACGAGGATCGCCGGGTCGTCGGAGTTCACGTACATCGTTCCCGCCGCCCGCCAGTGACGGTCGTCGTCGCGTGCCACCAGGCCGGTGTTCTCCTCGGCCTCCGCGCCCGGAGTGGCGCCGATCATCGTCCGGCCGCCCGACGGCGCGGCGCGCAGGACGACGAGCAGGGACCCCACGGCGGCGACGAGCAGCGGCACGCCGACGACCAGGGACAGGACGGTTCCGGAGCGGCTGTCGCCCCACATCATCGCGGACAGGCCGAGCAGCATGAGGTTGAGCAGCGCGCCCACGCCCAGCAGCGCGCGGGCCGTCAGTGCGAGGTAGCGGCGGTGCTGGGCGACGCTCGTGCGGGGGCGTGACACGTCCAGGTCGGGCCGGGCGCGCAGCACGGCGGCGACGGTGCCGAGGACGGTCACCGTGACCCCGAGCTGCACGAAGACCAGGCTGAACGCGGACCAGAAGGTGGTGGTGACGTCGCGGTAGGCCGTGCCGTTCGTGGTCCGCTCCGGGAGGGACATCGTCGCGGGCAGGTCGGGGTAGGCGAACGCGCCGGCGGCGGCCGTCGCCGCGAGCACCACGAGGGAGGGGACCACCCACAGCCAGGGCAGCCGTACGGGGTCCGTGCGCAGGGAGGTGTCCATGACGGCGCCCTGACGCACCTGTTCGTACCAGTTCCCCTGTTCCTTGGCGCGGGCGAGGGCCCGGTGGGCGCTCAGCCACAGCGCGCCGGCGGCGGCGCAGAGCAGCAGCGCCGCCACGGCTCCGACCACGGCGCTGTTGAGTACGGCGCCGAGGACGAGTGAGGCCAGGGTGATGACGACGGCGATCGGTGCCAGCAGCGCACGGTAGCGCCTGCGCTGCTCGCCCACTTCGGGGCTGTCGGCCTTGTCGGGGGGTACGCGGACACCGAAGGGGACCGCTTTGGGGTTGAGGAGGGGGCTCGGAGCCGCGTAGAGGACCGCTCCGAGAATCAGGAGTGTCGCGAAATTGACGAGGAGGCTGACAAGCACGGCGTTCACCTAATCCATCCGACGAAGTCGTGGTAATTGGAGCGGCCTCGTTGGGAGTGGCCTCGCACGGTGCGCGACGGCACTCGTGTACGGCATCCGGCACCACACTCCAACTTCTCCTGGCGGCGGCTGTTCCGCAACCGCCTTTGGGCAGAACCGAATCGGCCGGTCCGCCCATGCGATCCGCTCGTTTGTTCTCTCTGTTTCGTTCGTTCGGTCTACTTCGTCTGTTCGTTTCCGAACCCCTTCAGGGTCGTCCGTACGTACGTCACGATCTCCTCGTCCGAAATGCCCCGGACGACGGCTTCGGCGAGGAGCGTGCGCAGTCGCTGTTCCCAGTCGACGCCCACCCTCAGCTCGGCCGTCGCCATGCGTACGTCCGGGTGGACCACCGCCCCGCTCTTGCGGTTGATGCGGATGATCCCTTCGCGGCGCAGCAGGTCGTACGCCTTGTTCACCGTGTGGAAGTTGATCGCGAGATCGACGGCGAACTGCCTGGTGGAGGGCAATGACTCACCAGGTTTCAGCGCGCCGTCGGCGATGGCTTCCACCACCCGGTCCCGGATCTGCTGGTAGATCGGGACCTCGCTGTCGAGATCGAGTAGTAGCTGCACAACACGAACTCTATCTGATATACATCTACTAGAACAGATAGCCAGCGCAGGGACGCACCGGGACCGTGAGCGAGGTCCCCGAGGGAGGGATGGTTCCCATGGCACTGATGAAGGTTTCCGGCAGCGGAGTGACAGTCGAGTTCAACGGACGTGAGCGCACGTGGCTCAGGCGCGGCGAGGTGACCGTGCCGCTGGCGGCCGTCCGTAGGGTGACCCCCGTCGAGACCCCGCTGCGCGCCGCGCACGGCGCCCGGAGCGGGCTGCAGATCTCCGGGTTCGCCAAGATCGGGGTCTGGGGCATCATGACGGGCCCGCGCCAGCTCGTGGCGGCGTACCGCGGCCGGCCGGGGCTGCACATCCTGCTGGACCGCGGGGTCGACGGTGTCGAGTACGACGAGCTGGTGCTCTCGCTGGACGGCGCGGAGCAGCTCGCGGAGGCCCTCGGACAGCGGCTGGGGAAGGGCCGATGAGCAAGGAGTCCCGCCGTACGGAGGGCCACCGCGGTACCGAGGGCCACCGCGCCGAGGGGGACTCCCCGCGCATCGAGGTGACCGGCCTGACCAAGCGGTTCGGTCCGGTCACCGCGGTGGACGGTCTGAGCTTCTCCGTGGAGCCGGGCGTGATCACGGGCTTCCTCGGGCCCAACGGAGCGGGCAAGACCACGACGATGCGCATGATCCTCGGCCTGGTCACGCCCACCGAGGGCACCGCCACCATCGGCGGACGGCGGTACGGGGAGCTGCGCCGGCCCTCCGAGGTCGTGGGGGCCGTGCTCGACGCCTCGGCCTTCCATCCGAACCATTCGGCCCGCGACCACCTGCGGATCTACTGCACGATGGGCGGCCATCCGGCGGGCCGCGTGGACGAGCTGCTGGATCGGCTCGGCCTCGCGGGCGCGGCGCGGCGCAGGACGCGGACGTTCTCCACGGGCATGAAGCAGCGGCTGAGCCTGGCGACGGCGCTGCTGGGCGATCCGCGGGTGCTGCTGCTGGACGAGCCGAGCAACGGGCTCGACCCGGAGGGCATCGCCTGGCTGCGCACGTTCCTGCGGGAGCTCGCCGCCGAGGGGCGCACGGTCCTGGTGTCGAGCCATGTGCTCAGCGAGGTCCAGCAGATCGTGGACGACATCGTGATGATCCGGCGCGGCCGGCTCGTCGCGGCCGGGCCGCTCGCCGAGATGGAGCGCTTCCGGCCCTCGACGGTGCTGGTCCGCTCGCCCGACGCGGAACCGCTGAAGAAGCTGCTGCTGAAGGGCGATCCGGAGCGGGGCGCGGCGAGCCAGGTCGAGTCCGGGCAGAACGGCGCGCTGCGCGTCCACGGGCTGACCACGGAGCAGGTCGCCGATCTGGCGTCGGCCGCGGGACTGCGGGTGTACGAACTGGCGACCGAGGACACCAGCCTGGAGCAGTTGTTCTTCGAACTGACCGGGGACGGCGAACGGACCGGGAACGGCGAGGGGGACGCTCGATGAACGCGTTGGTCAAGGCGGAGTTCCACCGGCTGACGGCGACCCGGCTGTGGCTGTGGGCGCTGGTGGCGGCCGTGCTCCTGGGCGGCGGTCTGGTCGGGGTGATGACCGCGGTCGGCCCCGAGAACTTCTCGCCGCCCATGCCCGGCCTGGAGACACGGGAGGGCGTGCTCTCCGTCATCGGGATGCTCGGCTTCACCGTGTTCGTCCCGGCGGCGCTGGGCACGATGGCGATGACGTCGGAGTACCGCCACCGGACGGCGACGTACACCTTCCTCTTCGCGCCGCAGCGCTGGCAGGTACTCACGGCCAAGCTGGTCACGTACGGCGTGGCCGGCATGGTGTACGGGCTGGTGCTCACCGGCAGCGCGGCCGCGGGGTTCTTCGGGGCGCTCGCCGCCCGGGGCGTCACCCCCGGTGTCGCCACGGGGACGGTGCTGGCGCTGCTGCTGCGGCTGGCCGTCACGATGGCGGTCTACACGCTGCTGGGGGTCGCGATGGGGGCGCTGATCCGCAATCAGATCGTCGCCCTCGCGGTGGTGATCGGCTACCTCTACATGGGTGAGCTGATCCTGATGATGATCCCGGGCGTCAATCTGCTCTACCCGCTGCTGCCCGGTGGCGCGACGGCCTCGCTGACCAGCTTCACCTACATCGCGGACGCGCTGGCGGACGAACTGGCCACCAGTCCGGTCTCGCTGCTCTCACCGGTCGGCGGCGGGCTGCTGCTGGCGGGGTACGCGCTCGTCGCGGCGGCCGTGGCCGTGCTCGTACCGATGCGGCGGGACGTGGTCTGACCGCGGACGCGGCGCTCACGGCCCACCAGTCCGAGAACGTCTCACAACCCGCCGGTCCGAGAACGTCTCACGGCCCGCCGGTCCGGCAACGCGAAAGCGGGTGTCCCGGACTGCACTCCGGAACACCCGCGGTGGATCACACGCGATGGATCTCACGCGAAGGAGCTCAGGCGGTGGTTCCCGCCCGATGGGTCAGGCGGGAACACCGGCCGGTCTCGCCGGTACCGCCTCGGCGCCGTCCATCTCCCGGATGAGGCTGGCGGGCCTCATGTCCGTCCAGTTCTTCTCCACGTAGTCGAGGCAGGCCTGGCGGCTCTCCTCGCCGAAGACGACCGTCCAGCCGTCCGGGACACTGGCGAACGTGGGCCACAGCGAGTGCTGGTTCTCGTGATTGACCAGTACGTAGAAGGAGCCGTTGTCGTCGTCGAACGGGTTCTCCATGAGTTTCCCTTCCCTCATGTCCGGGTTCCGGTGTCACCCCGGCCCCCGCGGCATGGTCTCCCAGCCGCTTCCGCCGGTTCAAACTGTTTTACCTGGGGCCGAAGCCTCCCCAGGCGGAACCTGTGATTCGGTGTGTGGATTCGGATATGCGTCGTGCGGCCACGTCCGGTTCAGCCGCGCTGCGCGAAGAATTCGAGCAGCGCGGCATTGACCCGGTCGGGGCGTTCCAGGTAGCCGTAATGCCCGGCGTCATCGATCTCCGTATAACGGGATCCCGGGATCGCGTCGGCGACTTCACGGCTGAAATGCGGGGGCAGTACGAGATCGTCGGCGAATCCGACGACCAGGCACGGTGTGGTGATCCGCCGGTAGGCGGGGAGGCGGTCGGAGGTGATGTCGATGTCGAGCTGTGCCCGGTAACCGGGGAGCTGGGAGGCCGGGGCGACCTCGAAGATGTCCAGCCAGTCCTGGATCTCCTTGTCCTCGCGCAGGGTCGCGGGCGACAGGTTCTGCAGGGCGCGCAGGGTGGCCCCGTACAGCGGTGTCATCACGCCGCCGCTGTCGTGGAACTCGCGCTCCGCCCGTGCGTGGGCCCGGCGCATGAAGTCCGTTCTCCCCCGCGTCGCCATCAGCACCACCTGGCTGATCAACTCCGGGCGGGCCAGGCAGAGTTCCTGGGCGACATGGGCGCCGAGGGAGGTACCGACGAGCCGGCACGGGCCGAGGCCGAGATGGTCGATGAGCCCGGCGGTGTCCGCCACCAGGTCGTCGATGGTGAAGCCGTCGGCGCAGGCGTCGGTCGGGGGGATGCCGCGGTTGTCGAAGGTGATCACCCGGTAGCCGGCCGACCGCAGGGCGGGCACCTGGTGCAGATGCCAGGACCGGCCGCCCGCCCCCGAGCCCATCACCATCACCACCGGTTCGCCCTGCCCGGTGTCCTCGTAGCTGAGACTGATTCCGTTGATACGTGCGCTCGGCACAGCCGTCCCTCTCCGTTCTGTTCCGTTCCGCCGGTTCCCGCCGCCGGTGGCGCCGCTGTCAGCCCTGCCGCCAGTACGCGCCGAACAGCGCGGCCTCGTCGGGGACGCGCTCGGGTATGGGGCGGGACACGGTCGTGTGATTGAGGAAGTGCCGCCAGGTGACATTGCCCGCCACGCTCGAACCGCCCCAACTCCCGGCGGAGAGCGTGGTGGTGAAGGGCACGCCGCTGGCGAAGCCGCCGGTGTTGGTCATGGTCGACTGGTTCACCACGACCCGGCAGTGCGTGACCTCCTCGGCCAGCCGCAGCACCCGGTCGGCCCGGGTCGTGTGGACGGCGCAGCTGTGGCCGAGGCCGCACCGCCGCGAGATGGACTGGACGAGGCGTACGGCTTCGTCGTACTCGGTGTAGACGGAGAGGGTGAGCAGCGGGGAGATCTTCTCCCGCAGGAGCGCCGTGTCCTGCCAGGGGTCGGCGCAGCGCACGACGAGCACGGTCACCTTCTCCGCCGTGCCGAGGTCGATGCCGGCGGCCCGCGCGATCTCGGCGGCCGGGCGGCCGATCATCTCCCGGTTGAGCGCGGTGCCGTCCGGCCACAGCAGCCGGGCCAGCCGGTCCGCCTCGGCCTCGTCGCAGAGGTGGGCGCCCGCGCGGGCCAGGCCCTGCTCGAAGGCGGCGGCGACGGAGCGGTGGACGAGCACATTGCTCTCCGACGAGCAGGAGGTGCCGTTGTTGAACCCGGCGCCGTGCTGGATCTTCTCCACGGCGTCGTCCAGGTCCGCGGTCTCGTCGACGATGACGGTGGGGTTGCCGACGCCGGCGCCGATGGCGGGCGTACCGCTGCGGTAGGCGCGGCGTACGGTGCCGGAGCCGCCGATGGCGACGACGGAGTCGGCGGCGGACATCAGCAGGCTCCCCGCCTCGCGGCCGGCCTCGGGCAGGCAGATCAGCAGGTCGGGCGGGGCCCCGATGCCGGTGAGGGCGGCCCGCATGACCTCCACGGTGGCCTGGGCGCTGCGGTGGGCGCGGGGGTTGGGGCTGAAGACGGCCGCGTTACGGGTCTTCAGCATGGGCAGTGCGTTGCAGATGATGCCGGGGGCCGGGGCCGTCGCGGGGCTGGCGACGGCGATGACGCCCAGTGGTTTGGCGATCCTGACGAGGCCGAGCTCCGGCTCCTCCTCGACCACACCGACGGTGCGCGCGCCGTGCAGGTCGTGCAGGATGCCGAGCACCCGTCGGCGGTGCAGGGTGTACAGGTCCTCGACGTCGCCGAGCCGGGTCTCCCGGTGGCTCAGGCGCGCGAGGCGGCGCGCTGTCTCCTCGCGGTAGCAGTGCCATCCGACGGCCGTGACGGCCCGGTCGGTGTCGGCCTGCGACCATGACGCCGCTTCCGCCTGGGCCGCTCTGGCCCTGCGGACGGCTTCCTCCACGGATTCGCTGATCACAGCTACTCCCCTACGGCGGTCGCTGAGAGGCGGCCCCTGGAGCACAGTGACGCGCCTTCATCCCGGCAGGCCGTCCAGCAACTCCCGACCTCCCGCAGAGAACTTCACGTTCCTGCCCGGGCAGCGTAACCATCCGGATTCGGCCGTCACCACAGTTTCTGTTGTCGGCAAAAGGCCCCGGTACCGGACCCGGTGTTCCGGCGCGCGGAAAAGCCGCGGAATCAACGGATGTCCCGTGATTCCGCGGCTCTCGCGGGGTGCACGTCTCAGGCGCCGACCCAGCCGTGGGCGTGTGCCAGGTCGAGGACGCGGGCCCTGATCCGCTTGATCTGGTCGGCCGTCAGGGTGCCGTCCGCCTCCAGCAGTGCCTCGGTGAGTTCGCCGCGCAGAGTGGCGACGGTCGGCCCGGCGCCGTCCGCCGTCTGGTACGTGACGGCGCTCGACGCCAGGTCGCGCTCCGGGCGGCGCTGCGCGGACTGGTGGATGAGGCGGATCTCCGACGCCTTGGGCCCCTTGTCCCCCATCTCGACGAAGAACTCGACCTCGCGGCCGGCCTGGTAGAGGTACTTCTCGTCCAGCAGGTCGTTCGCGTGCATGAACACGTCGTCACCTCCCTCGTTCGGGATGATGAACCCGTACCCACGCGTCTCGTCGAACCGCTGGATCTTTCCTGTCCTCAGCACAACCGCACCTCCACGCGAACCAATACCTCATACACCTGTACACCTCGTACGGCCCGTGAACCGACAGCCACCGCGGAGGCGGAAAGCGCAATACGCGAGTACGCGAATACACGAACGGAAGCGCAGACGGAAGCGGAAGCGGGGGCGGCGCACACGAGCCGGCGGGCAGCCCGACGGGGCCGCCCGGCCAGGATGGTACGCCGCGCCCCCCGTGCGCCGCACCTGAAGAATTCATGATCCTGGCAGTGAATCGGCCATGGGGCCCGGAGGAACGCGGCACTGTCCGCGCGGCTCCGCTCGTGGCACCGTCGGCGGGGAGTCTGGATCGTCGTGGGGTGACCATCGCACGCCTTACCCGGCGTGGCCGCTCCTGACACCAACACGAAGGATCCGCGCGCACGGCACTGCCGCCGGGGTTCGTCCGGCGTACGGGGCAGGCGGGCGGCGTACCCACCGCGAACCGGTGGGTGTACGCCGGCCGCGCGCCCGTGGCGCGGATCCGCCACTCAGCAACGGGGGCTACACACATGCAGAGAATCCATTTCACCGCGGCGGATCTCGCCCGCACACGGCTGCAGAGCACACTGGGGCCGGTCGCCGAGGGGATCTTCGCGCTCGGGGTGCTCACGCAGTCGCGCAACGCGGACTACGCGCGCTGGCGCGGGGACGTCCTCGGCCGGCTGCGGGAGACGTCCTCGCTGAACCGGCCGCTGGTTCCGCTGCTCCGCGCGCTCAAGGCGCCGGACGACCTGCTGTTCCTGCTCGACTCCTCACCGGACGCCGACGCCTCGGTGCTCGCCGCGCTCTCCCTCACCCGTACGGATCTGACGCGGCTGGCCGTGGACATGTGGCGGGCGGGGGTCGCACCGTACTGGGACCGCGTCCTGGAGCGCCTCGACAGTGAGTGCGACGCGCACGGGCGGATCGCGATGACGGGCGGTGTCGAGCAGTTGCTGGCCACGCTGCACCCGCGGATCGTGTGGAACCCGCCGGTGCTGGAGATCCACGACGGTCTGGAGTGCGAGGTCCATCTCAAGGGGCAGGGGCTGCTGCTGACCCCCTCGGCGTTCCTGCCGGGGACCGTCGGCCGGATCATCAGGTCGGAGCGGGACAGCGATCAGCCGGCGCTGGTCTTCGCCGTACCGTCCGACGTCTCGGGCCTGTTCGCGCTGCCGGACGAGCCCGATGTGACCGGCGGACAGGCGCTGAGCGCGCTCGTGGGCCAGACCCGGGCGGCGGCGCTGCGCGCCCTGACCAACACGTGCACGACGAGCCAGCTCGCCGCGCGGCTGGGCGTGTCGCCCGGGAGCGCGAGCCAGCACGCCTCCGTGCTGCGGGAGTCGGGGCTCATCACGACGCGTCGGGTACGGAACTGCGCGCTCCACTCGGTGACACCGCTCGGCATGGCGCTGCTGGGCGGCCGGCTGCGCACCCCGGTCGCCGCGCAGCGGCTCGCCCCGCGCCCGGCATCGGTGAACTGACCTGCGGGTTCCGGCCGATCAGGGGGTGTTCTCGCGGACAGCGCACTTCCCCGCCGGATGCCAGATGTTTCGGCATCCGGCGAATCGCTGTGCCGGATCCGTGAAATCTTCATGGAGGCGCGGTGACCGGGGGACTGTCCGGTCACCGCCGCCGCTGCGGAGAATCGCTGCGGCGGCAGCTGAGCCGTGAGCACCGACAGCGGAAACT
Source organism: Streptomyces sp. NPDC056987 (assembly GCF_042673865.1). Lineage (NCBI taxonomy): Bacteria > Bacillati > Actinomycetota > Actinomycetes > Kitasatosporales > Streptomycetaceae > Streptomyces > Streptomyces sp. NPDC056987. Next base: position 65,168 of record NZ_JBHURV010000042.1, on the reverse strand, counting down.
GAGCGTACGAACGAAAGGGGAACGATCGTAATGAGCAGTGCCATGACCTCCCACCCGCGGTCCGACAGCCCGGTGGCCGGCGGACGGCTGCTGATCATCGAGGACCTCGACACGGTGCCGGAGCAGGCGACCGCCCTGTTCAGCATCTGCATCGCCGCCGCGCCCGTCGCGCCCGCGGCCGGAGAGCGCGAGCAGCTCCAGGCATGACCGCGGCAGGGGGGCACGGGCCCGGGTCCGCCGCGCCGGACGGGGCGCGCCTGGAGTTCAAGAGCCATCTGCGCGCCACGGTCGTCCCCGGTGAGGCGGTCTATCTCGTCTCCCAGCGCGGGGTCACCGCCCTCCGTGGGGCCCCCGCGGAGGTGCTGGTGCCCTTGCTCGACGGGACACGTGGCCCGGCGGAGGTGGTACGGGACGCGACGCCCGCGCTGACCGCGGAGGAGGCCAGCGCCTCGCTGCGGGCGCTCGACGCGGCGGGGCTGCTCCGGCTCCGTACCCCCGGCGCGGACGGTCCGGCCGCGCCCCCCTGCCCGGATCCGGCGGCCGGCGCCTTCTGGGAGCTCGCCGGCGCCGACGGCGACCGGGTCCTGGCCGCACTGGCCGGGGCCTCGGTCCTGCCGGTCTCGCTGCTACGCGGCGGTGCGGCCTGGGTGTCCGAGCTGGCGTCGGCCTGTCGTGCCTCGGGGCTCGGCGTCGCCGCGTCGGAGGCCGAGGCGGACTTCTCGCTCGTCCTGTGCGACGACTATCTCGCGCCGGGGCTCGCCGAGGTCGACGCACGGCAGCGCGCGGCGGGCACGCCCTGGCTGCCGGTCCGGCTGGGTTCCGCGGTCCTGTGGACGGGGCCGGTGTTCCGCCCGCACGACGGCCCCTGCTGGCAGTGTCTGGCGTCGCGGCTCCGGGGTCACCGGTACGCCGAGTGGCCGCTGCAGCGGGCGCTCGGGCTCGCGGGCCCGCCGGAGCGGCCGCACGCGACCCTGGCCGCGGGCCGGTCCGTCGCCGTACAGCTCGCCGTCCTGGAGGCCGCGAAGTGGCTGGCCGGGGTACGGGGGCCGACGCACGACGCGGTGAACACACTGGACACACTGACGCTCGCCACCACGGCGCATCCCGTGGCGCGGCTGCCGCAGTGCCCCGCGTGCGGGGACCCGGCGCTGACGGCCCGGCGGATCGAGCGTCCGTTCGTCCCCGTGTCGCGTCCGAAGGCGGTGGACGGCCTGGGCGACCACCGCGCCCTGACACCCGCCGAGATGCTGGCCCGCCACGGCCGTCTGATCGACCCGGTCACCGGGATCGTCAAGGAGATCCGCCGGGCACCGGGCTCCCCCGGCTTCGTGAACTCCTTCCTCTCCGGCCAGAATCTGGCCATGCGCAGCGGCACGCTGGCCGGGCTGCGGGCCGGGCTGCGCGCGCTGAGCGGCGGCAAGGGCCTGACCGATACGGAGGCCAGGACCAGCGCGCTGTGCGAGGCGGTGGAGCGGTACAGCGGGACCCGGCAGGGCGACGAGCCGGTCGTCCGCGACTCGTTCCGCGCCCTGGGCTCCGCGGCCGTACATCCCAATACCTGTCAGTTGTTCGACGAGCGCCAGTTCGAGGACCGGGAGCGGTGGAACGCGGGCGGCTCGCGGCTGCATCACGTACCGCCGCGCTTCGACGAGGACCGCCCCACCGAGTGGACGCCGGTGTGGTCGCTGACCGGCGGGACCCGGCGGCTGCTGCCGACCTCCATGCTGTATTTCGGCGAGGAGGAGACGCCGGACGGCCTGTGGGCCGACTCCAACGGGAACGCCGCCGGGAGCAGCCCCGAGGACGCCGTGGTGCAGGGGTTCCTGGAGTTGGTGGAGCGGGACGCGGTGGCCCTGTGGTGGTACAACCGCACCCGGCAGCCCGGGGTCGATCTGGACGCGTTCGACGAACCGTACATCGAGCGGCTGCGCGCCGGTTACCGGTCGGTGAACCGTACGGTGTGGGCACTCGATCTCACCTCGGATCTCGGGATCCCGGTGTTCGCGGCGCTGTCGCGGCGCACCGACAAACCGGCCGAGGACATCCTGTTCGGCTTCGGCGCGCACTTCGACCCGCGGGTGGCGCTGCGCCGGGCGCTGACGGAGATGGGCCAACTGCTGCCGCTGGTGAGCGCGGTGACGGCCGACGGGGCCGGATACCGGGTCGACGATCCCGACCCGCTGGACTGGTGGCGCGGGGCGACGGCCGCCAACCGGCCCTATGTACGGGCGGATCCGGCGGCGCTCGCCCGCACCCCGCGGGACTGGTCGTACACGCCGGCCGGCGATCTGCTCGACGATGTGTCCACCATCACGGAGTTGGTGCGCTCGCACGGGATGGAGCTCCTGGTGCTGGACCAGACCAGGCCGGACCTGGATCTTCCTGTTGTGAAAGTTGTCGTGCCGGGTCTGCGCCATTTCTGGCCGCGCTTCGCCCCTGGCAGGCTCTACAACACACCGGTCCTGCTGGGCAGATGCGCGGAACCCACTCCGTTTGGGAAGTTGAACCCAACACCACTCTTCGTATGAGACGCGGACCGGCTCACACCGCTTCGTATCACTTATCGTTGTTTTAGTCCCAGCGCCCTACGATCTCAGCACATCCTTCACGCAGATCACCTACGCTCTTCACGTAGCACGGAGGTTCGACGGGGAAGGCTGCGAAGACACACGATCATGCGAAGTAGCGACGACAGATCCACGGAAGAAGCCCAGCCGGGGGAATGGGACGGGGCGGCGGGCGCCCCGATCGACCCTCCGGATCTGCCGGCTCCCAAGCTGGCCCGCACCATTCTCACCATCGCACTTCTCGGCTATCTGAGCGTGACCGTCATCAATCTGCTGGGTGCGCCGCACAGCAGGCTGTCCCTGACCATGTCCCTCGTCGGCCTGTTACTCATCTTCGTCATCCAGCTGCGGCACTCCAGCGCCCGGGCACGGCAGGCACCCGCCTGGCAGAGAGCGCTGACGCTGGGGGCGCAGGCACTGCTGACGTATCTTCCGATCGCGGTGTTCCACTCCCAGTGGGGGGCGATGGCCGGCTTCTTCGCCGGATCGCTGCTGCTCCTCCTGCCGCCCCGCCAGGCGTGGCCGGCCTACGGAGCGGTCGGGGTCACGATGCTGATCCCCCCGGCCATCGACGGCCTCCCCGTGCGGGAGGCCTTCTATTTGTGCCAGTCGACGCTGCTGACCGGGCTGGTGGTGTACGGGCTCTCCCGGATGGCCGAGCTGGTCAAGGCGCTGCACGACACGCGGGTCGAGCTGACGCGGATGGCCGTCACCCAGGAACGGCTGCGGTTCGCACGGGATCTGCACGACCTGCTCGGTTACAGCCTCTCCGCGATCACCCTGAAGAGCGAGCTGATCCACCGGCTGGTGCCCACGCACCCGCGCCGGGCGATGGAGGAGATCGACGAGGTCCTGTCCATCTCGCGGCAGTCGCTCGCCGATGTCCGCACCGTCGCCAGCGGGCTGCGCGGCATGTCCCTGGAGCAGGAGCTCGGTTCGGCCCGGTCGCTGCTGACGGCGGCCGATGTGACGGTGCACGCGGAGATCCGCCTCGGCAAAATCAGCCAGCAGGTCGACACGGTACTGGCCGCCGTGGCGCGCGAGGCGATCACCAATCTGCTGCGGCACTCGCGCGCCGGGGTCTGCGACATCGAGGCGATCCTGGAGGGGGGTCTCGTCCGGCTCTCCGTCTCCAACGACGGGGTGGACCCGTCGTACCGCGACACCTCACCGCACAGCGGCAGCGGTCTGGGCAATCTGCAGACGCGGCTGAAGGCGGTGTCCGGCACCCTCTCCGTCTTCCGGGGGGCCGACGGCACATTCGAACTGGTGGCCGAAGCTCCGGCGCAGCTCATCCGGGGGCTCCCCGAGGTGGACGACGTCTATGCGCGGGGCTCCGCGGCCTGACCGGCCCCGGACGCGCCCGATGCCCCACGATCCGATCCGAGGAGGTGCACCTCATGGCGATACGCATCCTGCTGGCCGAGGACATGAACATGGTCCGCGGCGCCCTCGTGGCCCTGCTGAATCTGGAGGGCGATCTCGACGTCGTCTGCGAGGTCGAGCGCGGTGACCAGATCCTGACGGCCGCGCTGGAGCACCGTCCGGACATCGCCGTCATCGACATCGACCTGCCCGGGATCGACGGCCTGACCGCGGCGAGCCGGCTGCGCGAGTCCCTGCCGGAGTGCCGGACGCTGATCCTGACCAGCCTCGGCCGGCCCGGCACGCTGCGGCGCGCGCTGTCCGCCCATGTCTCGGGCTATCTCCTCAAGGACGCCCCGCCGCAGGAACTGGCCACCGCGGTACGGCGGGTGGTGGCGGGTCACCGGGTGATCGACCCCCAGCTCGCGCTCTCCGCGTGGGACGGCGCCGAGACCCCGCTGACCGAGCGGGAGACGGAGGTGCTGCGGCTGGCCGCGGAGGGTTCGGAGGCGGGCGAGATCGCCAAGGCGCTCCATCTCTCCCCCGGCACCGTACGCAACTACCTGACCACCATCGTGGCCAAGCTCAACGCGCGCAACCGGGTGGACGCGATCAGGATCGCACAGGCAGCCGACTGGCTGCTGTGACATCGGGGTCGTCGACCGGGGCCGCCATCCCGGCGGCGGCCAGATAGTCGACGATGCCCTGGGTCACCTCACGGGGGAGCGGCAGCGCCTCCGCGAGTGCGTCCGGCGTCACGGGCCAGGCCAGCAGGGCGGCCACCAGTGCCGCCTCCGGGCGGTGCAGCACCACCCGGAACGGGGAGAGCTCCGACTCCAGCGCGAACCCGGCGTCCTCCGGGGTGAGCGACACCTCGCGCGGCATCCGGACGGGCTGCCGGGGCGGCAGCCGTACGGGGGTGAAGCGGGCGGACCGGGAGAGCGGGCAGACGGAGAGCAGCGGCCCGCCGAGATCGTCCACCCCCAGGGTGCGGACCACCAGGTGGGAGAGCTGGTCGAGCACCGGCAGCAGGACGAAGGAGAGACACCCCCGGGGCATCGGGCCGCCGGGCAGCGGTTCGAGGTTCGCCAGCAGAACGGGCCCGAGCTGCATGCGCCGCAGCGCCTCGCGCACCACCGGCGGGGCGTCCCCGATCCGCTCGCTCCCCCAGGGCCCGGTCAGGACGAGCCCCTCACCGCCGGCCCCGCTCTCCGTCACGACGTCGACGTCTTCGCTCAACGACCAGAGATTCACCGTTCTGTGCTCGTCCGCCTTTCTCAACGCTGCCCCTTGTTCTGATACGGCCATGCCACGTACCGAGCAGTATCCGGTGCGTGCCTCGCCCGCGTGCAGCGAAGAACTCACGAATGACACATGGAGATTTCACGCGGGGACCACAGCGCGGCGGCTTGCGGAATGACGTACGGAGCGAATCTGTTGCCCTGACATGGACGCAGAGCGAGCAGAGCAAGCAGGGACCGGAACAGCAGGGACGGGGAGCGCGTCGAGCGGAGGCGCGTCCCCGGGGAGCGGTGACCCCGCGGGCGCGCGGGCCGGGGGCGGGCCCGCCGATCCGGCGACGATCCGCGAGATCCTGCGGCGCGGCGGCGACACCTGGGCCGTCGTGGGCCTGTCCGCCAACACCTCCCGGGCCGCCTACGGTGTCGCCGCGGTGCTCCAGCGCTACGGCAAGCGTGTCGTACCGGTGCACCCCAAGGCCGAGACGGTGCACGGCGAGCGGGGGTACGCCTCGCTCGCGGACATCCCCTTCCCCGTGGATGTGGTGGACGTGTTCGTCAACAGCCAACTGGCCGGAGCGGTCGCGGACGAGGCGGTCGCCATCGGCGCGAAGGCCGTCTGGTTCCAGCTCGGGGTGATCGACGAACAGGCGTACGAGCGGACTCGGGCGGCGGGACTCGCCATGGTGATGGACCGCTGCCCCGCGATCGAGATCCCGCGGCTCGGCTGAGAGCCACCGACCGCGGGGAGCCGCCGTGTGTTCCCCGGGAAAGTCCACCCGGATTGCACTGCTTTGCGGTGCCCCAGGGCCCGCGCCGCACGGTACCGCGCGGCTCACCCCTCCGGCCTCACATGTCACCGGGCCATCAGACATCACATGGACAGTTGGCCGAAAACAAACGACAGACAACCGAGCCGACACCCCATGAGGAAACGTTCAAGCGCCCGAACCTGGCACACGGGTGCCCCTTCCCTGCACGACTGCCCCATATGGAAAGACTCGTAACGATCAAATTTCTGTACCACACTGACCATGCACGGCGGGTGGCTTCGGGACGAAGTCGCCCGTTGCGCGGGCTCGGGGGACCCTGAGTGCTCCGCCATCGCCTCCCGTGGTTAGCATGAGCGCCACATGTGGTGCGGAAGATCACCGTCCCCATCGGTGTCAGATCCCGCCCATGCGGCCGAAGCCCGCAGGTCGGCCGGTCTGTTCCCCCCGCACTCAAGTACCGAGGGACCGCGGAATGTCAGTGCCTGTCGCCCCCAGCCCGCACCGCATACCCACGGAGCGGTCGTTGTCGCTCGCCGTTCCGCTGACCTTGCTGGTGGTGGCCGGCGCCGCCGGAGGAGCGGTCGCCGCCACGGCGCCGGACCCGGCGCGATCCTGGGTGGCCACCACTGTCGCCGTCGCCTGGGTCTGCCTCACCGTCGCCGTCGTCACCGCCGCCCTGCTGCTGCGCCGGGCGCGCCGCGCCGCCGCCGCGGCGCGCGACGGGAGCAGAACCGCGGAGACACAACTCGCCCAGAACGGCGCCGACGCCGCGCATCTCCTCAACGTCACACTCCCCGCGGTCGTCAAGAAGCTCCGTGAGGGCACGAGCGCCCAGGAGACCTTCGCGACCACGCCGCCGCCGTCCGACCCGCAACTCCGCCGGGTCCTGGAGACGTTCACCGGCGAGATAGCCGCCGCGGAGGCGCGCGCGGCCCGGGCCACCGCCGAGAGCGAGACCGCCGTCGCCCAGCTGACCAAGGCGGCCGACGAACTCGACCTGCTCACCGGCAAGACGCTCCCCGACGCGCTCTCCGGACTGCGCTCGGGCGGCTCCGCCGACACCGTCCTCTCCGGCGTCGTACCGCCCACCGATCCCCGGCTGTGCGTCCTGGTGGACTCCGTGGTCCGGGAGTTCGCGACCAGTGAGCGCCGCGCCGCGGCGGCCCAGGCGGCGAGCGCCAAGGCGCTGAGCCGCGTCCAGGCCAAGGCCGTGTCCATGCTGGCCGACCTGCGCGAGATGCAGGACCGGCACGGCGAGGACGTCTTCGGCGATCTCCTCAAGCTCGACCACAACACCTCGCAGCTCGGGCTGCTCACCGACCGGCTCGCCCTGCTGATGGGCGGGCGCGCGAGCCGCGCCTGGAACAAGCCGATCGCCATGGAGTCGATCCTGCGCGGCGCGGTCGGCCGGATCGCCGCCTACCAGCGGGTCAGGCTGCACTGCTCCAGCAACGCCGCGATCGCCGGATTCGCCGCCGAGCCCGTGATGCACCTGCTCGCCGAACTGATGGACAACGCGGCGAACTTCTCGCCGCCGATCGACGAGGTCCATGTCTACGTCGAGGAGCGCACCGCCGGCGTCGTCGTGACCATCGAGGACAGCGGCCTGAAGATGGCCGCCGCCGCGATGCGCCGCGCCGAGGAGTCCGTCTCGGGGCGGGTGACCGACCTCGCGATGCTCCAGGGCACCCGGCTCGGTCTGGCCGTCGTGGGCCGGCTGGCCGCCAAGTACCGCATCAGCGTCAACTTCCGGCCCTCGTCGCGCGGTGGCACGGGCGTCGTCGTCCTCTTCCCGCCGCAGCTCATGGCCCAGCAGCGCGGCATGACGCCCGAGCAGTCGCTGCGCCGCCCGGCGCCGGAGGCGACCGTGCCCTCCCCCGCCGCCCCGCCCGTCGCCTCCGACACGCCGCCCCCGCCGGTACCGACGTCCACGGCGTGGCCGGTGCTGCCCTCCCCGTCCGCCGCGGCCGACGGCCCCCGTGTCGCGACACCGGGCGGCCTGCCCGTACGCCCGCCGGGCCGCACCATGGCCGCGGCCGACCGCGGCAGGACGCACTCGGAGCCGCAGCCCCCGGCGCCGCAGCCGGAGCGCCGCGACGTGGGTGCCCGGTTCGGCGCCTTCCACCGTGCCCGTAACGCCGCTGACGCCGCGTCCGGCGAGGAGACCGGCACGGGCCCGGACAGCGACTCCGACGTCCCCGGCACCCCCGGCGCTCCCGACACGCCCCCCGCCCCCGGCACGCCGGCCGGATAGCACCGCGTCCACCCCGTACGGCGCCCGGGGCATCGGCGCCCTCATCCCCACCCGGAACGTGAGATCGGAGGCACGGGCGGGCAGGTGACCGGAAGACCGGATCCCTCCCGTCCCACGCACACCATGCAGACCACAGACAACAGCCTGACCTGGCTCCTCGAGAACCTGTTGGAGCGCACCCCCGGGACCCGGCATGCCCTCGTGCTCTCCCGCGACGGACTGAAGCTCTGCTGGAGCCGCCACCTCACCCTCGACCAGGCCGACCAGTTGTCCGCCATCTGCTCCGGCATCCAGGCGCTCGCGCAGGGCGCCTCGGTGGAGTTCGGCAGCGGCAGCGGCGGCGTACGCCACTCGATGACGGAGTTCCACGGCGGGCTCCTGTTCATCGTCGAGGCCGGCGACGGAGCGCACCTGGCGGTCGTCGCCGAGGACGGCGCCGACCCCGGTGTGGTGGGCCACCAGATGAGCGAGCTGGTCGAACAGATCGGTGAGCATCTGCGGGCGGAACCGCGCACACCCGCCGAGGGCAGCGCGCACTCATGATCAGGCGGCCCGTCGACACCGGGGACCCCGACCGGCTGTACACCGTCACCGGTGGCCGCAGCCGGGCCGACGACGACACGTTCGACCTGGTCACCCTGATCGTCAGCGAATGCCAGCCGACCGCGGGGATGCAGTCGGAGCACGTGCGGATCCTGGAGCTGTGCCGCCATCCCATGGCCGTCGTCGAGATCTCCGCCGACCTGCGGCTGCCCGTGACGGTGGTACGGATCCTCCTCGGCGATCTCCTCGCGACGGGCCGCATCACCGCCAGGCACCCGCGCACGGCGCGCTCCGCCGACCTTCCCGACTCCGCTCTCCTGAAGGAGGTGCTCCTTGGACTCCGCAACCTCTGAGCTGCCGGCGCGTACCCCGCTGAGCGACGCCGCAGAGACCGGCCTGAAGATCGTCATCGTGGGCGGCTTCGGGGTCGGCAAGACCACCCTGGTCCGCTCGGTCAGCGAGATAAGACCGCTCAACACCGAAGAGGTCATGACGCAGGCCGGGGTCGGCGTCGACGAGACCGCCGGGCTGACCACGAAGACGACCACGACCGTCGCCTTCGACTTCGGCCGCATCAGCCTCAACGACCGCATGGTGCTCTACTTGTTCGGGGCACCGGGCCAGGAGCGGTTCTGGTTCCTGTGGGACCGGCTCTTCTCGGGCACGCTGGGCGCGGTCGTCCTGGTCGACACCCGGCGGATGAGCGAGTCCTGGTACGCCATCGACCGGCTCGAACACCACCGGACCCCCTTCGTGGTGGCCGTCAACCGGTTCGACGACGACGCCTCGGCGTTCTCGCTGGACGAGATCCGCCAGGCCCTCTCGCTGCCGGAGCATGTGCCGCTGATCGACTGCGACGCGCGGGTCCGCTCCTCCGGCAAGAACGTTCTGATCACCCTCGTGGACCACCTCTACGAACTGGCCATGGCCCGGGAGATGACACCATGACCGACCCCGCAGGACCTGTCGAGGGACAGGCCCCGCCACCCGGCTGCCCCGCGCACGCGGGCGGCGCCGTGCGGCTGGGCGGCCTCGAATACCAGCAGACGCCGTCCCAGCTCTACCGCGCCCTGCGCACGGAGCACGGCGCGGTCGCGCCCATCCTGCTCGACGGCGACATCCCCGCCTGGCTGGTGCTCGGCTACGCCGAGGTCTCCTACGTCACCGGCCACGACGAGCTGTTCGCCCGGGACTCACGGCGCTGGAACCAGTGGCCGAACATCCCCGCCGACTGGCCGCTCATGCCGTTCGTCGGCTACCAGCCCTCGCTGCTGTTCACCGAGGGCGCCGAGCACCAGCGGCGCGCCGGAGTGATCACGGAGGCGCTGGAGGCGGTCGACCAGTTCGAACTCGCCCACACCTGCCGGGAGATCGCCGAGGGGCTCATCGACGCGTTCGCGGGCAGCGGCCAGGCCGAGCTGATGGCCTCGTACGCGCACGCGCTGCCGATGCGCGCGGTGGTCCAGCTCTGCGGGATGCCCGCCGGCGGCGTGGACACCGAGGATCTCGTACGGGACCTGCGGATCTCGCTGGACGCCCCCGAGGACGACGACCCGGTCGCGGCCTACCTGCGGGTGCAGGACCGCATGGAGCGGCTGGTCAAGGAGAAGCGGAACAGCCCCGGCACCGATGTCACGTCGCGGATGCTGGCCCACCCGGCCGGGCTGACGGACGAGGAGGTCGTCCAGGACCTGATCACTGTCATCGCCGCGGCGCAGCAGCCGACGGCCAACTGGATCTGCAACTCGCTGCGGCTGCTGCTGACCGACGACCGGTTCGCGCTGAACGTGTCGGGCGGCCGGCTCAGTGTCGGGCAGGCGCTCAACGAGGTGCTGTGGCTGGACACCCCGACACAGAACTTCGTCGGCCGATGGGCGGTGCGGGACACGCAGCTCGCCGGGCGGCAGATCAAGGCGGGCGACTGCCTGGTCCTCGGCTTCGCGGCGGCCAACACCGATCCGCAGATCTGGCCCGAGGGGCATGTCGGGGCGGAGAACTCGGCGCACCTCTCGTTCAGCAACGGTGAGCACCGCTGCCTCTACCCGGGGCCGCTGCTCGCGGACGTCATCGCCCGTACGGCGGTCGAGACGCTGCTGGAGCGGCTGCCGGACGTGGTGCTGGCCGTGGAACCGCACGAGCTGACCTGGCGGCCGTCGATCTGGATGCGCGGGCTGACCGCGCTGCCGGTGAGCTTCACACCGGTGGTGCAGTAACCGACGGCGTACGGCGGCGGCTCGTGCCGTACGGACCGATGCGCGGGTACGTACCGACGCGGGCGTACGTACCGACGTGCGGGTACGTTTCGGCCGCCGGGCCCGGGAGTTCCGGGCCCGGCGGGCGCCGTGATCAGCCGACCGGTGTGAACTCCACCGGCAGCGACTGCGGTCCCCGGGTGAACACCCCCTGCTCGACCGGGTCGAAGCCGTCCGCCAGCCGGATGTCCGGCATGGCGTCCAGGAGCTGGTTGATCCCGGTCTCGACCTCCGCCTTGGCGAGCAGCGCCCCGACACAGAAGTGCCGGCCGAGGGCGAAGGCGAGATGGTCGGCCGCGGCGGAGAACGCGGTGGTGGCGGTCAGGTCGTCGCGGAAGATGTCGAAGGAGTCCGGCTCCCGGTAGCGCGAGCCGTCGCGGTTGGCCGCTCCGATCAGGCAGGTCACCGTCGAGCCGGCGGGGACGGTGCCGCCGCTCAGCTCCACGTCCGCGGCCGTCTGCCGCATGATCATGTGCACGGGCGGGGTGAACCGGAGCGTCTCCGCGAAGGCCCGGTCGATCAGCGTACGGTCGCGCCGCACGGCGGCGAGCTGCTCGGGGTGGAGCAGGAGGTTCGCGAAGATGCTGGCGATCGCCTTGTCGGTGGTCTCGCCGCCGGCGGCGAGCAGCAGGCTGCAGAACGCCTTGATGTCCTCGTCGCTCATCCGTACGCCGTCGACCTCGGCGGCGCAGAGGGTGGAGAGGAGGTCGTCCCCGAGGTGGTCGCGCCGCTCCCGGATGATCGGCAGCATGTACTCGGCGAACTCGACCCGGGTCCGCTCACCGGCCGCCGCCACCTCGGGGTCGCCCGAGAGGTTGCCCAGGAAGGCGATGACCGCGGTGTACCAGCCGTGGAAACGGCCGTGGTCGGCCTTGTCGAGGCCCAGCATGTCGGCGATGACGTTGACGGGGAAGCGGGTGGCGTACGCCTCGACCAGATCGACGGAGCCGGTGTGCCGGAACGTGTCGATCAGTTCACGGGAGTTGCGTTCGATGACGGGCTGGAACTTGTCCCGCAGATCACCGCCGCGGAAGGCCGGCGCGACCAGGGCGCGGCGTACGGCGTGCTCCCGCCCGCTGAGCTGCAGGATCGTCTTGCCGTGCACGGGTTCGAGCTGCCAGTCGTAGTTGTCGGTGGTGAACACCGACTCCTTGTCCTTGAAGGCCCGTTCGACGTCGTCGTACCGCGAGATGATGTAGCTCTTGGTGGCTTCGTGCCAGATGAGCGGGGCGCTCTCCCGCATCGTCCGGTAGGCGGGGTACGGGTTCTCCGCGAATTCCGGCGACAGTATGTCGGGGATCTGCTCTGCGGTGGCCATGGCACTCCCTCTGTAGGTGCCGCCCGATCGGTAACGGGCGGCACCTCAAGGGTATTGATCATTGGCCGACAGAAACAGGCCAGCTCCTGGCTGTTGGGTGAGTAGCTCAGTCCGCGACGGGTACGGTTTCCGGCTCGGCCGACGCCGCGGCCTTGGCCTGCCGTGCCTTCTCGCCGGCCTTCTTGGCGCGGCTCTTCAGGACGAGCATGGAGGTGATCCCGATGAGGACGGCGAGCACGAGTCCCAGCCAGGAGAAGCGCTTGAGCCATGCCTCGGCGACGACGCCCACGGAGTAGATGACGGCGGTCGTGCCGCCCGCCCACACGATGCCGCCCAGCACGTTGGCGATCAGGAACTTCCAGTACGGCATGCGCAGGACGCCCGCGAGCGGTCCGGCGAAGATCCGGAGCAGGGCGACGAAGCGGCCGAAGAAGACCGCCCACATGCCCCACTTCTCGAACGACCGCTCCGCCATGGCGATCTGGTCCTCGCCGAAGTGCTTGGGGAATTTCGCGCCGAGCCAGGCGAGCAGCGGCCTGCCGCCCTTGCGTCCGATGGCGTAGCCGATCGAGTCACCGATGATCGCGCCGGCCGTGGCGCAGGCACCGAGGATGTACGGGTTGATCTCGCCGTGCTGGGAGGCGAGCAGCGCGGAGCTGACGAGAACGATCTCGCCGGGCAGCGGGATACCGAGGCTCTCCAGTCCGATGACCACCCCGACCAGGATGTAAATACTGACCGCGGGGATGGTCTCCAGCCACTCCTGGACGTGCAACGGCGGTTCCTCCTGTGCGTCACTGGTTCCGTGGGCCGAGCCGCCATGGGCCGGATTCCCGGATTCCGGGTTCCCTGTGCCGGCGCGCGCGGCGCGCGCCGCGCGGGCGCACGCGGCGCAGCCTACCCGGGGTGACGGCCACGGGAAATTCGGGGCGCCCGCCGCCGGGCCGCGACCGTGACATCACCCGCGACATTACTTACGGGTAGGGCAGCTTCACCAACCCCTGACAAGGCGGACGTAGCAGCCCCGCCGGGTCCCCTCTATCGTTACTGGCCATGTGGCAAGGACAGCAGCCGCCCGGGGGCGAGCAGAACCCGCAGGACCAGAATCCCAATCCGTACCAGCAGCCGGGGTACCAGCAGCCGAACCCGTACCAGCAGCCGGGATACCCGCAGCAGCCCGGGTACGGCTATCCGCAGCAGCCGGGGGCCGAGCAGCAGCCCGGATATCAGCAGCCCGGATATCAGCAGCCGGGGTACCAGCAGCCCAACCCGTACCAGCAGCAGCCGACGGTGCCGACGCAGTACGCCGCGGCCGAGACGCCCGGCGGACCCGGGCCCTCGGGGGACGACAAGAAGAAGACGACGATCGTGGCGGTCGTCGCGGCCTCGGTGGTCGTGATCGCCGCCGCGGGCACGGCGTTCTTCGTGCTGGGCAAGGATGACGGTTCAAGCGACAAGGCGGCGGACCCGAAGACGTCGGCGTCGGCCTCGGCGTCCGGTTCCGACGAGCCGAGCACAGGGGCCTCGCAGGAGAACCCGCGCAGCGGCGCGGCCTCCGAGCCGCAGGTCGAGGGCTGGAAGGTCGTGACCAACCCCAAGCACGGGACGCAGTTCGACGTTCCCGCCGACTGGGAGGTCTCGAAGCCGGGGATCATAGCCGGTTTCGAGGATGTCGAGAAGGGTGACGGCTCGCCCGCGATCTCCTTCTCCGCGCCGGCCTACTTCAAGTCGGAGTGGTGCTCGCAGGACACGAACAAGGACGGCAAGCAGGAGTACAGCAGCCTGGCGGGCACCGGCACCAAGGGCGCGAGGGGCGCCACGGACACGGCGACGGCCTCGCAGAACGAGGCGGGCAGCTGGGTGTGGGCCGCGTACGCGCAGCACGAGCCGAAGTCCACGCTGAAGCAGAAGATCAAGGTCGGCAAGCCCGAGGCGTTCACCACCACGTCGGGGCTCAAGGGGCACTTCACGACGGCCGAGAGCACGGGGCTCGACCTGAAGAACAAGTGCGACACCGACGGCAAGGCGATCGCCTTCACGTTCACCAACGCCAAGGGCGACTACGCGACGTGGGTCCTGTACGCGAACAAGGGCGTGCCGGACGAACTGTCCGAGGCGACGATGAAGAAGATCATGGGCACGGTCCGCCTCGCGGGGGCGTCCCCGGAGTCCTGACCGGAATCCACCGGCCGGTACCACCGCCGACCGGTCCAGCCGCCGGCCGGGAGCCGGACGTCCCGGCCCCCGGCGGCCGGCGGCTGGACCGCCGTACGCGGGCGCCTAGCCGTCGGCGGGCCGGTGGGCCAGGAGGTACGCCTGGGGGACCTTTTCGGTGCCGCTGGGCTCGCGCACCAGACGGGCGTCCATCCTGAAGCCCGCCTTCTCCAGCCCCTCGGTGACCCGGTCGGGCGAGAGCCGGTGGAAGTCGAGGGACACGGTGTGGCCGAACGCCTCGGTGAAGCGCAGTGGTGCGTCGCCGACCTGGAAGGCGATCAGGAGGTGGCCGCCCGGGGCCAGCACGCGGTGGAACTCCGCGAACACCTCGGGATGCGACTCCGGCGGGACATGGATGACGGAGTACCAGGCGAGCAGGCCCGTGAGGGAGCCGTCCGGGAGGTCCAGCGCGGTCATCGACCCCTCGTCGAAGCGCAGCTCCGGGTGGTCGCGCCGGGCCAGCGCCAGCATCGCCGGGGACAGGTCGATCCCGGAGAGGCGTACGCCGAGGGAGTGCAGGAACCCGGTCACCCGGCCCGCCCCGCTGCCCACCTCGACGACGGGGCCGCCCCCGGCGCCCTTGATCAGCTCGGCGAAGGCCGTGAGCATGGCTGTGCCCAGCGGACCGTCCGCCAGCATGGTGGGGAACGTCTCGGCGTAGTCGCCGGCGATCTTGTCGTAACCCTCGCGGGTGTCACGCAGAAAGGTGGCTTCCGTCATGACGAGGACAGTAACCGGGGCCCGCTGGTCAGCCCACGGAAAACGCGCCATCGGGCGGCCGCGGCGAGGGGACCGCGCCCGCGTCCCGTACGGGTGCCGCGTCCCCGGTGAACCGGCGGAGCGACGCGCCGTGTTCGACCCGGGCGGGGAAGGCGTCCGCGGCGGTGCGGCGGGCCAGGGACGCCGTGTCGAGCGGGCGGTGCGAGGCGACCAGCACGGCGTTGCCGAAGCGCCGCCCGCGCAGTACGGGCGGTTCCGCGATCAGGGCCAGCTCCGCGAAGGCCGTGGCGAATGTGGCCAGTTGTGATCGGAGGAAGGCGAACGGGGCGCCGTCCGCGAGATTCGCCGCGTAGACCCCGTCCGCGCGCAGCACCCGCGCGGCCTCCCGCGCGTACTCGACGGAGGTGAGGTGCGCGGGGATCCGCGAGCCGCCGAAGACATCGGCGATCAACACGTCCGCGGAGCGGTCGGGCGCCGCTTCGAGGAAGCGCCGGGCGTCCGCCGTGTGGGCGGTGATCCCCGCGTCCGCCGGTATCGGCAGCTCCTGCTCGACCAGTGCCAGCAGCGCCGCGTCGGCCTCCACCACGGACTGCGCGGAGCCGGGGCGGGTCGCTGCGATGTAGCGGGGCAGGGTGAGGGCGCCGCCGCCGAGGTGGAGCACCGTGAGCGGCGCGGGCGGCTCCGCCCACCCTGCGGACGCCGCGCAGTCGACGACATGGGCGAGGCGCCGTACGTACTCGAACTCCAGGTGCGCCGGCTCGTCCAGGTCGACGTACGACTGGGGCGCGCCGTCGACCGTCAGCAGCCAGGCCCGCGCCCGGTCCACGTCGGGCAGGAGCCTGGCGGTGCCGTGGTCGACGGCGCGGATGACGGGGATCGACTCGTTCACCGTCCCATTGTGCGCCGCCCCGGGGACCCGGGTGCGGGGTCCCCGGGGCGGCCGTGGTCACAGCAGGGTGGTGACCGTGCCGGCGCCGACCGTACGGCCGCCCTCGCGGATCGCGAAGCCGAGCCCCGGCTCCAGCGGGATGTCGCGGCCCAGCTCCACGGTCACGGTGACCGTGTCCCCGGGGCGTGCCACGCCCGCCTCGCCCAGGTCGATGTCGCCGACGACATCCGCCGTACGGATGTAGAACTGGGGCCGGTAACCGCTGCTCACCGGTGTGGTCCTGCCGCCTTCCTTCGTGGACAGGACGTACACCCGCGCGGTGAAGCGCCGGCTCGGGACGACGCTCTCCGGCGCCGTGACGACATGGCCCCGGCGGACCGCGTCGCGCGGCATGCCGCGCAGCAGCAGCGCGACGTTGTCGCCGGCCTCGGCGGACTCCATCGGCTTGCCGAAGGTCTCCAGCCCGGTGACAGTGGTGGGCTGCGGTCCGGTGGCGGCGCCCAGCACCTCCACCCGGTCGCCGACCCGCACCGTGCCGCGCTCGACAGCGCCGGTGACGACCGTGCCGCGCCCGGTGATGGTGAGGACGTTCTCCACCGGGAGCAGGAACGGCGCGTCCGTGTACCTGACCGGCATCGGCACATACGTGTCGACCGCGTCGAGCAGCGCCTCCACGGCGGCGGTCCACCGTGGCTCGCCCGCCAGCGCGCCGAGCGCGGAGACCCGTACGACGGGCGCCGCGTCGCCGCCGTAGCCGTGCTCGGTGAGCAGCTCGCGGACCTCCAGCTCGACCAGGTCGGTCAGCTCGTCGTCCCCCAGGTCGGCCTTGGTGAGCGCGACGACGATGTGGTTGACGCCGACCTGCCGGGCGAGCAGGACGTGCTCGGCGGTCTGCGGCATGATCCCTTCGAGCGCGGACACGACGAGGATCGCCCCGTCGAGCTGGGCGGCGCCGGTGACCATGTTCTTGATGTAGTCGGCGTGGCCGGGCATGTCGACATGCGCGTAGTGCCGGGTGTCGGTCTCGTACTCGACGTGCGCGATGTTGATGGTGATCCCCCGCGCGGCCTCCTCGGGGGCCCGGTCGATCCGGTCGAAGGGCACGAAGGTGCCGGTCCCGCGGTCGCTGAGGACCTTGGTGATGGCGGCGGTCAAGGTGGTCTTGCCGTGGTCGACGTGGCCCATGGTGCCGATGTTGACGTGCGGCTTGGTGCGCACGTATGCCGTCTTGGGCATTGGTTCCTGCCTGGACTCGAAGCGTGAGCGGGACCCCTGGGCCTTGCCGACCCTCCCCCTGCGGGGTCCGCCGGACGTTCCGGGAAGGGTCAGCTTCGGGCGCCGCCGAGAGGCGCCTGGACTGCGGCCGCTGCCGCTGCGAGCGGCGCCGCCGCCAGGTGCCCGGCAGCCTTCGGCGCGTCCGCGACTGCGGACGGCGCTGCGAGGAAGGCGTACCGGAACATGCCGCCGATCCTGTCCCATGCCCGGCGCCACGTCGAATGGTTTTCCGCGGGCGGCCGGTTGGCGCGCTCAGGGGGTGCGCTCAGCGAGTGGGCACGCTCGACCGATGAGGTCCGGTACGACGTGCGCCACACTTTACGTCGCTCCTCCATCGGGTCGGTTAGTCTCCCCGAATGCTCGACACCGTCCCCCGGTCTGCCCCGGACCAAGGTCCCGCTGTCGTTGTCCGCCGCTCCAGGGCGCTGCTCTCGCCCTGGTTCCGTTTCGCCGTGCTGATCGCCGTGCTGGGCGCGGCGGCCACCGTGGTGCTGCTGTACGAGCCACAGCGGCTGCTCGCGGACGGCTGGCCCGAACAGCTGCGCGGGAGCACGGCCGTGGCGCTGTTCGCCGTGGCGTACGGGCTGTGCGCCACCGCGTTCGTCCCGCGCCCGCTGCTCAATCTCGCCGCGGGCGCGCTCTTCGGCTCGGCGTTCGGCCTGGCGGCGGCGCTCGGCGGGACGGTGCTGGCGGCGGGGGCGTCCTTCGCGCTCGGCCGCCTGCTCGGGCAGGACGCGCTGCGGCCGCTGCTGCGGGGCCGCTGGCTGAAGGCGGCGGACGGGCAGCTCAGCGGGCACGGCTTCCGGTCGATGCTGGCCATCCGGCTCTTCCCCGGCGTGCCGTTCGCCGCGGCGAACTACTGCGCGGCGGTCTCCCGGATGCGAGCGTCGTCGTTCCTGCTGGCGACGGCGATCGGATCGGTCCCGAACACGGCGGCGTACGTGATCGCGGGCAGCCGGGCCTCCTCGCCGACCTCACCGGCGTTCCTGCTGGCGACCGGGTTCATCGTGGTCACGGCGGTGGCCGCGGGCGTGCTCGCCTGGCGGGAGCGGCACCGCCTCCCCGGACGCCGCGCCTAGAGTCCCCCCGTTCGGATCAGAGGGTGAGGTGCGCTGTTCCCTCGGCCAGCCCGAGGTCGCCGTCGGGCGGCGGGGCCGCGAAGCGTGCCACATCCGCCTCGGTGACCTCCGCGAGTTCCCTCGGCGACCAGCGCGGCGCGCGGTCCCTGTCGATGAGCCGGGCGCGGATCCCCTCCACCAGATCGGGGTGGGCGAGCGCGGCGCACGAGGCGCGGTAGGCGCGGTCGAGCGTCTCCTCCAGTGTGCTCGGCGGCCCGTCCCGGCGTATCGCGGCGAGCGTCGCCTTCAGGGCCGTCGGTGAGCGGGAGAGCAGGGTCTGCGCGGCGTCCTTCGCCGCGGGCACCCCGCTGTCCAGCAGCCGTCCGACGATCTCCGGGACCGAGCCGGCCGCGTAACAGGCGTCGATCCACGGACGGTCCCCGGCGAGCCGGCCCCCGGGCGGCGTGGCCGCGTACCGCAGGACCGTCTCCCGTACGCCCGCCGCGTCCCGTACCCCGGGCGCGGCCAGGGCGTCGCACAGCGCGGTCAGCCGCTCGGCGGGGACGAAGTGGTCCGCGAGCCCGCACAGCAGCGCGTCGGCCGCGCCCACCGTGTTCCCGGTGAGGGCGAGGTGGGTGCCGAGTTCGCCGGGCGCGCGGGCCAGCAGGTAGGTGCCGCCGACGTCGGGGACGAGGCCGATGGCGGTCTCCGGCATGGCGACGGCGGACCGCTCGGTGACGATCCGCACCGCGGCGTGAGCGGAGAGACCTACGCCGCCGCCCATCACGATGCCGTCCATGAGCGCGACGAAGGGGATCGGGCAGTGCGCGATACGGGAGTTGAGCCGGTACTCGTCGCGCCAGAAGGCGGGCGTGGCGGTGGCGCCGGCGCGGGCGTCCTCGTGGATGGCTCGGATGTCGCCGCCGGCGCAGAGCCCGCGCTCCCCCGCGCCGGAGAGGATCACGGCCGTCACGCTCGCGTCGCGCTCCCACCGGTCCAGGGCGGCGTTGATGGTCAGCACCATGGGGTGGGTCAGGGCGTTGAGGGCGCGCGGGCGGTTCAGCGTGATGCGGGCGGTGGAGCCCGCCCGGCCGAGGAGCACCGGTTCGTCGTCGTGGACCATGCCGCCCAGTATCGGGCACGGCGGTTACGGCCGGGCCAGCGCCTCAATGATCCGCTCGGCGGCGAGCGTCGCGGTCAGCGTGCCCTCCCGTACCTGCCGTTCCAGCGCGGGCGCCACCTCCCGTACGCCCGGGTGCTCGCGCAGCCGGTCCAGGAGGTGGTCGCGGACCATCGTCCAGGCCCAGTCGACCTGCTGGTCGCTGCGCTTGCGCGTGAGACGGCCGTCGGCCTCCAGGACCCGGCGGTGTTGTTCGAGCCGTTCCCACACCGCGTCGAGTCC
Source organism: Streptomyces sp. NPDC056987 (assembly GCF_042673865.1). Lineage (NCBI taxonomy): Bacteria > Bacillati > Actinomycetota > Actinomycetes > Kitasatosporales > Streptomycetaceae > Streptomyces > Streptomyces sp. NPDC056987. The sequence continues at coordinate 45,300 of NZ_JBHURV010000042.1, read as the reverse complement.
GGTCCCCTCGCGGGCGCTGCAGTGGAGCACCGGGGGTGTCCAGGCCGCGTCCACCGGGTGCATCAGCCGGAGCGCGCCCGCGAGTTCGCGCGCCGCGGAGCGCGCGTCGCGTTCGTGCGGGCCGTCGGCCTTGTTGACGGCGATGACGTCGGCCAGTTCCAGGACGCCCTTCTTGATGCCCTGGAGCTGGTCGCCGGTGCGCGCGAGGGTGAGCAGCAGGAAGGAGTCGACCATGTCGGCGACCGCCGTCTCCGACTGCCCCACGCCCACGGTCTCGACGAGGACGACGTCGTAACCCGCCGCCTCCATCACGACGATGGTCTCCCGGGTCGCCTTGGCGACCCCGCCCAGCGTGCCCGCCGTGGGCGAGGGCCGGACGAACGCGGCCGGGTCCGCCGCCAGCCGCTCCATCCGGGTCTTGTCGCCCAGGATGGAGCCGCCGGTCCTGCTGGAGGACGGGTCGACGGCGAGGACGGCGACCCGGTGGCCGAGGCCGGTGAGCAGGGTGCCGAGCGCGTCGATGAAGGTCGACTTGCCGACCCCGGGCACCCCGCTGACCCCGATCCGGCGGGCCCGCCCCGAGTGCGGCAGCAGCTCCGTCAGCAGCCGCTGCGCGAGTGCGCGGTGGTCGGCCCGGGTGGACTCCACCAGGGTGACAGCACGGGCGATGTACGAACGGGAGCCGTCCAGGACGCCCTTGACGTAGGTGTCGATGTCGATCTCGCTGCGGGGCGCCACCCGTTCACCGCTCGTGGCCGAGCGAGGCCGCCAGGGAGACCAGCAGGTCGTGCGCCGCGTCGGGAATGACCGTGCCCGGCGGGAACACCGCCGCCGCGCCCGCCCGGCGCAGCTCCTCGACGTCCTGGGGCGGGATCACCCCGCCGACGACGATCATGATGTCCGCCCGGCCCTCCGCGGCGAGTTCCTCGCGCAGCGCCGGTACGAGGGTGAGGTGCCCGGCGGCCAGCGAGGAGACGCCGACGATGTGCGCGTCGGCCTCGACCGCCTGCCGGGCCACCTCGGCCGGCGTCTGGAAGAGCGGGCCGACGTCGACGTCGAAGCCCAGGTCGGCGAAGGCGGTCGCGATCACCTTCTGGCCGCGGTCGTGGCCGTCCTGGCCCATCTTGGCCACCAGGATGCGCGGGCGGCGTCCCTCGGCCTCCTCGAACTCCCGGGCGGCCGCGCGGGTGCGCTCGACGGCCGGGGAGCTGCCTGCCTCGTTGCGGTACACACCGGCGATGGTACGGATCTGGCCCGAGTGGCGCCCGTACACCTTCTCCAGGGCGTCGGAGATCTCGCCGACGGTGGCCTTGGCGCGGGCGGCGTCCACCGCGAGGGCGAGGAGGTTGCCGTCGAGCCCGGGGCCGGGTCCGGACGCGGCGGCGGCGGTGAGGGCGCGCAGCGCGTCCTGGCAGGCGGGCTCGGAGCGCTCGGCGCGCAGCCGGCGCAGCTTCTCGATCTGCTGGGCGCGTACGGAGGAGTTGTCGACCTTGAGGACGTCAATCTTCTCGTCGGTCTCGACGCGGTACTTGTTGACGCCGATGACGGGCTGGCGCCCGGAGTCGATCCGCGCCTGGGTGCGGGCGGCGGCCTCCTCCACCCGGAGCTTCGGGATGCCGGCGTCGATGGCCTGGGCCATGCCGCCGGCCGCCTCGACCTCCTCGATGTGCTGCCAGGCGCGGCGCGCGAGGTCGTAGGTGAGCTTCTCCACGTACGCGCTGCCGCCCCACGGGTCGGTGACCCGGCAGGTGCCGGACTCCTGCTGGATGAGGAGCTGGGTGTTGCGGGCGATGCGGGCGGAGAAGTCGGTGGGCAGGGCCAGCGCCTCGTCGAGCGCGTTGGTGTGCAGCGACTGGGTGTGGCCCTGGGTGGCGGCCATCGCCTCGACGCAGGTGCGGGTGACGTTGTTGAAGACGTCCTGCGCGGTGAGGGACCAGCCGGAGGTCTGGGAATGGGTGCGCAGGGAGAGCGACTTGGCGTTCTGCGGGTCGAACTTCTTGACCAGCTTGGCCCAGAGCAGCCGGGCCGCCCGCAACTTGGCGATCTCCATGAAGAAGTTCATGCCGATGGCCCAGAAGAAGGAGAGCCGGGGCGCGAACGCGTCCACGTCGAGCCCGGCGCCGAGTCCGGCGCGCAGGTACTCGACGCCGTCGGCGAGGGTATAGGCCAGCTCCAGGTCGGCGGTCGCGCCCGCCTCCTGGATGTGGTAGCCGGAGATCGAGATGGAGTTGTAGCGGGGCATCCTCTGCGAGGTGTACGCGAAGATGTCGGAGATGATCCGCATCGAGGGTTTCGGCGGATAGATGTAGGTGTTGCGGACCATGAACTCCTTGAGGATGTCGTTCTGGATGGTCCCGGCGAGCTTCTCGGGCGGTACGCCCTGTTCCTCCGCCGCCACGATGTAGAGGGCGAGTACGGGCAGCACGGCGCCGTTCATCGTCATCGAGACGCTCATCCGGTCGAGCGGGATGCCGTCGAAGAGCCGTCGCATGTCGTAGATCGAGTCGATGGCGACCCCGGCCATGCCGACGTCGCCGGTGACCCGGGGGTGGTCGCTGTCGTAGCCGCGATGGGTCGGCAGGTCGAAGGCGACCGACAGGCCCTTCTGTCCGGCCGCCAGGTTGCGCCGGTAGAAGGCGTTGGACTCCTCCGCGGTGGAGAACCCGGCGTACTGGCGGATGGTCCAGGGCTGGTTGACGTACATCGTGGGGTACGGGCCGCGCAGGTACGGCGCGATCCCGGGGTAGGTGCCGAGGAAGTCGAGCCCGGTCAGGTCGTCGGCCGTGTAGAGCGGTTTGACGGCGATGCCCTCCGGGGTGTCCCAGCGGAGGTCGTCGTCGCCCTTCCCGGTCCGTTCCTTGACGGCGGTGCGCCACTGGTCGGCGGTGACTTCGGCGCTGTCGGCGCTGTCGGCGCTGTCGGCGGGGTGCAGTTCGATCTCGGAGAAGTCGGGGATCCCCATCACGCCACTCCCATCCGGTCGAGGACCGAGGTGAGGACGGCGATCGCGTCGCCGCCCGCGACGACGAAGTCGTCGACCCCGGCCCGTACATAGGTCTCACGCTGTTCGCCGGGGCGGCCGGCGAGGAACACCTGCCCGGCGCCCGCCGACTTGAGCGCCTCGGCGACGGGTGCGGCGCCCTCGGCGTAGAGCGCGTCGCTGGAGCAGATGCAGGCGACGCCCGTCCCGCTGCGGGTGAAGGCGTCGGCGGCGGTCGCCGGGTCGATCAGGCCGGCCGGCTCCGGGTCCTGGACGGGTTCGATGCCGCCGGCCTGGAAGAGGCCGGCGGCGAAGGCGGCGCGGGCGGTGTGCGCGGCGGCGGGGCCGAGCGTGGCGAGGAAGACGCGGGGCCGGGAGCCGGTGGCGGCGAGGTGCGCGTCGGAGCGGGCGCGCAGTTCCTCGTACGCCTCGTCGCGCCGGACGACGGGCAGCCCACCCGGCAACGGCGCGGGCGGCACGGGCGGCGCGTCGCGCTCCACCGGGGGCTGGGACAGCTGCGGGAACTCGCTGACGCCGGTGATGGGTTCGCGCCGCCGGGCGAGGTTCGTGGAGCGCTCGGCCCAGGTGGCGGCGAGCCGCTCGCCGACGAGTCCCGAGCGCAGGGCGGCGTGCTGGCCGCCCGCGCGTTCGATCTCCTGGAACCAGGCCCAGGCGGCGTGGGCGAGTTCGTCGGTGAGGCGCTCGACGTACCAGGAGCCGCCGACGGGGTCGATGACGCGGCCGAGGTGGGACTCCTCCAGCAGGATCGTCGAGGTGTTGCGGGCGATCCGGCGGGCGAAGGCGTCGGGGAGTCCGAGGGCGTGGTCGAAGGGGAGCACGGTCACGGCGTCGGCGCCGCCCACCCCGGCGGCGAGCGCGGCGACCGTGGTGCGCAGCATGTTCACCCAGGGGTCGCGGCGGGTCATCATCACGGCGGAGGTGACGGCGTGCTGGCGCTGCGCCGAGGCGGCGGGGCCGGCGCCGCTGACCTCCGCGACGCGGGCCCACAGCCGCCGGGCGGCGCGGAGTTTGGCGATGGTCAGGAACTGGTCGGCGGTGGCCGCGTACCGGAATTCGAGCTGGCGGCAGGCGGCGTCCACGGAGAGCCCCGCGGCGGTGAGGTCGCGCAGCCAGCCGACGCCGGTGGCGAGCGAACACCCCAGTTCCTGCGCGTCGGAGGCGCCGGCCTCGTGGTAGGGCAGGGCGTCCACGGCGATGGCGCACAGGCCGGGGTAGTCGCGGTCGCAGAGGGAGGCGAGTGCGGTGGCCTCGGCCGTACGGTCCGTCATGTCGCGTCCCGTACGGGCGAATCGGCCGACCGGGTCGGCGCCGAGGGTGCCGCGCACCGCCTCGCGGGCCACTCCGCGCTCGTCGTGGATCCGCAGCAACTCACGTGCGGCGGGCTCGAACGCGTCGCCCGCGTCGAGTGCGACGGGCGCCAGGTCGAGATGGACGCCGTCGAGCGCGGCGGCGAGCGCGGACACGGGCACCCCGTCCGTGCCGACGGCGAGCCACAGGGAGGTGACCCCGTTCTCCAGGTCGGCGAGGACCGCCTCGTTGGTCAGGGCGGGGTCGGGTCGGGTGTGGCGCTGGCGCACGTCCCACCCGGAGACGGCGCCGCCCTCCGGCCTGCCGCCGCGGGTGAACGGCGCGAAGCCGGGGAAGCCTCCGGTGCCGGGGGCTCCGTCGGGGGCTGCGCCGGGGGCGTCCTCCGCCGTGTAGAGGGGCCGGGTGGACAACCCGTCCTGGAGCGCGGTGGAGAGCGCTTCCTCGGCCGCCGCCCCCGCCGCGTCCCGGCCCGTCCTGCGCAGCACACCTGACACCAGGTTCTGCCACTGTTCGCGGGTCGCGTCGGGGAACTCTGCTGCCAGGGAAAGCCCGTCGTCATTGAGGACCGTCATGGCGCGATCGTAGGACAGCGCGTTGATCGCGCAGCAGAGCGCGTGGCTGTGACCTTCCCCTCTCCCGCCCCTCCGGGATCCCTTCGGATGAGGGTTCCGCCGGTGCGGGGGCGCGCGGTACGGGAGGGCGGCGTACGGGCGGTGTGCGCCGTACGGCGGCCCCCGTGACGTCAGATCCCTGCCGCCGTCCGTTCACCCGCAGGCGCTACGCTGCCCACGCCCGGGACGATGAGATCGCCATAGTTTGCGCCTGAACGGGGTCATTTGACATGCCATGACTCCGCCCCAGCAGCGCCGCGCAGAAGAGGAGTCAGTGTGTGCGGCCCCTCTCCTTCCCCCATATGAGCGACTCCCTGTCCGGGCCGCAGGCCCTCACTCCTCCCGCACCCTTCCCTCGTCCACTGCCCCTCACCACCGCTCACCGGACCGTCGTCGCGCCGGCCGGTGGCTGATCATCTTTTGGATGGCGTCCTCCTCCCATGTCTTGGTTCGAATCTTTCATCCTGGGGCTCGTCCAGGGGCTGACCGAGTTCCTGCCCATCTCGTCCAGCGCGCATCTGCGGCTGACCGCGGTGTTCGCGGGCTGGCACGACCCGGGCGCGGCGTTCACCGCGATCACCCAGATCGGCACGGAAGCGGCCGTGCTGATCTACTTCCGCAAGGACATCGCCCGCATCCTCTCGGCGTGGTTCCGTTCGCTGACGAACAAGGAGATGCGCGGCGACCACGACGCGCAGATGGGGTGGCTGGTCATCGTCGGCTCGATCCCGATCGGGGTCCTGGGCGTCACGCTGAAGGACCAGATCGACGGGCCGTTCCGGGATCTGCGGCTGATCGCCGTCACGCTGATCGTGATGGGCATCGTCCTCGGCGTCGCCGACCGGCTGGCGGCCCGCGACGAGACGGGCGGCAAGCACCGCTCGATCAAGGAGCGCAAGTCGCTGAAGGACCTGAGCGTCAGGGACGGTCTGATCTTCGGCTTCTGCCAGGCGATGGCCCTGGTGCCGGGCGTCTCCCGGTCGGGCGCGACGATCAGCGGGGGTCTGCTGATGGGCTACACCCGTGAGGCGGCGGCCCGCTACTCGTTCCTGCTCGCGATCCCGGCCGTGCTGGCCTCGGGTGCGTACGAGCTGAAGGACGCGGGCGAGGGCCATGTCTCCTGGGGGCCGACCCTCTTCGCGACCCTGGTCGCCTTCGTGGTGGGATACGCGGTCATCGCCTGGTTCATGAAGTTCATCACCACGAAGAGCTTCATGCCGTTCGTGATCTACCGGGTGCTGCTGGGCATCGCCATCCTCGTCCTGGTCGGTACGGACACACTGAGCCCGCACGCGGGCGAGTCGGCCGGCTGACCGCGTACGGGCCCTGTGCGACCGGGACGGAACGGTGACCGGCGGATCAGGGGAAGAGCACGATCCCGACGGCGATCACCAGCACGACTACGACCACGATGGCGAGGACGCTCCAGGTACCGCGGTGGAGCAGCGGAGCCTTCGGGCCCCCGCCGCGCGGCCGGTCCTCCGGCAGCTTCGGGTGGGGCGGCCGGTCGCTTGCGTAGAAATCCGCTTCCGACAACATCTGAACCTCCTCACAGAGGTCACCACTCACGTGCCTTATACCCTCAAAAGTACCAAATGCACATGATGTGACCGCTGGATGTGTGAGGAGTCGCCTACCACGAGTGTGAGCAAGGACGCTCCCGGAACGGCACCGGCCGCCCCTCGGCCGCCCCTAGGCTGGTCACATGTCCTCCACTTCCGCATCCGCCATCCGGGCCTCCGGCGCCGTAGCGGCCAATGAGCGGATCCGCGCGCTCGTCGACGCGGCCGACGGAACCTGGCCCTCGGAGGCGTACGAAGTCCTCCTCCTCGAATGGGCCGCGGCCCTGCACGACGACGTCGACCAGGCCGCCTAGGCCCGCCGGAGCGCCGCACCCGGCGCAGAACGGCACAGCACCGCACAGCCCCTGGACCATCCAGGGGCTGTTCCTTTTGCTCCCTGTGTGCGCGTCTCTTGGCCCGGGGCCCTCCCTGCCGGAGACTGAACCGATGACACAGCGTGTGGATCTCGCGACCGTGATGGACCGTCTCGCCATCGATGAGGTGATCACCGGCTACGCGGTGGCCGTGGACGAGGGCGACTGGCCGGGATTCCGCGCCCTGTTCACCGCGGACGGCCGCGCCGACTACACCGCGGCGGGCGGTATCGAGGGCCCGGCGGCCGAGGTCGCCGACTGGCTCGCCGGCACGCTGCGCCCGTACGGCGTGCGCCAGCACCTGATCGTCAACCGGCGGCTGCGCCTCCAGGACCTGGGCGGCTACCCCGGCGACCGGGCGGAGGTCCGCGCCGACTACCTGAGCCCGCTGCGCCACACCTCGGGCGCCGACCTGCTGCGCGGCGGCACCTTCGCCTTCGGGCTGCTCCGCGACGACGCCCGGTGGCGGCTGCGTACGGTCGCGGTGCACGAGAAGTGGCGGCGCGGCCCGGATCCCGCCTCTCACTGATCCCGCTTCGCCGCCGTCCTGCGGGGAAGGGTCTGCTGGGACGGACACGGTGAGGAGGCACGGTGACGGGGACCACGGTCGTCCTGCGGGAGCGGTCACGGCGCGGCCGGGGCCTGGTGTCGCCGTGGTGGCGCGGGGCCGCGGCGGTGGCGGCCGGGGCGCTCTCCGCACCGGCCTTTCCCGCGCCCTCGCTGTGGTGGCTGGCGTATGTCTCCCTGGTGCCCTGGATGCTGCTCGTACGGAGCGCCCCCACGCCGCGCCGGGCCGCGCTGGACGGCTGGCTGGGCGGGCTCGGCTTCATGGTCGCCGTGCACCACTGGCTCATACCGAGCCTGCATGTCTTCATCGTGCTGCTGGCGGGCCTGCTCGGGCTGCTCTGGGCGCCCTGGGGATGGCTGGTGCGCTCCGTGCTGGGCGGCCCCGCGCCGTCCACGGGGCGCGCGCTCGCCGCGCCCGCCGTGGTCGCCTCGGGATGGCTGGTGATCGAGGTGACCAGGTCCTGGGAGGGACTGGGCGGCCCGTGGGGACTGCTCGGCGCCAGTCAGTGGGAGGTCTCCCCCGCCCTGCGGCTCGCCTCGGTGGGCGGGGTGTGGCTGGTGAGCCTGGTGGTGGTCGCGGTGAACACCGCGCTGACCCTGCTCATAGCAGTGGCCGCCGCGCGGACCGCCGCGGCCGTGACCCTGGTGGTCTGCGGTCTCGTGGCCGGGTCGGCGGCGGCCTGGGCGCCGCGGCCCGAACCGTCCGGCCACACCCGGATCGCGGTCGTCCAGCCGGGCGTCATAGGCGGCGCCGACTCCGTCGAGCGGCGCTTCGCGCGGGGCGAGGCCCTGACCCGCACCCTCGCCGGGCAGCGGCCCGCTCTGGTGGTGTGGGGCGAGAGCAGCGTCGGGATGGATCTGGAGCGGCGGTCCGATCTCGCCGAGCGGCTCGCCGCGCTCTCCCGCACCGTCGGGGCGGGGATCCTGGTCAACGTGGACGCGCGCAGCACGGACGCGTCGGGGCGCCCGGGCATCTTCAAGCGCGGCGTCCTCGTGGGCCCCGGCGGACCGACCGGCGATACGTACGACAAGATGCGCCTGGTCCCCTTCGGTGAGTACGTCCCGGCCCGTGCCGCCCTCGGCTGGGTGACCTCGGTGGGCAAGGCGGCGGGCGAGGACCGGGTGCGCGGCACGCGCCAGGTGGTGATGACGGCGCCGGAACCGGGCGGGGGCCGACTGCGGTTCGGGCCGCTGATCTGCTTCGAAACGGCCTTCCCCGACATGAGCCGGCGGCTGGTGCGGTCGGGCGCGCAGGTGCTGGTCGCCCAGTCGTCCACCTCGTCGTTCCAGGGCAGTTGGGCGCCGGAGCAGCACGCGTCGCTGGCGGCGCTGCGGGCCGCGGAGAACGGCCGCCCGATGGTCCACGCCACGCTCACCGGCGTCAGCGCCGTCTTCGGCCCGGACGGCCGGCGGGTCGGGAGCCCCGTCGGTACGGAGCGCTCCACCGCCACCGTCTTCGACCTACCGCTGGCGAACGGCACGACCCCGTACAGCAGGCTGGGCGACTGGGCGGTGTACGGGGCGCTCGCCGTGCTGGCGGTCGCGCTCGCGGTGGAGGGCGTACGGTCGCTCAGGCGTCCCGGGGCCTCTCGTCCAGCACCGCGCGTACCACCCGCTCGCACAGCTCGTGCGTCCGCAGGGCGTCCTGTGCGCTGAGGGCCCGGCCGGCCCGTACCGCGTCCAGGAAGCTCAGGACGCACTGTTCGACACCCCGCTGCCGGGCGACGGGCACCCAGTCGCCGCGCCGCCGTACGCTCGGCTGCCCCTTGTGGTCGATGATCGTCGCGAGATCGTGGACGGCCCGCTTGGTGTCCTGCCCCGAGACCTCCAGGATCTCCTCGGCGGAGCCGCTCAGCCGGTTCATCATGCCGATCGCGGTGAAGCCGTCGCCGGAGAGCTGGAGCACGACGTGGTGCAGCAGTCCGTCCCTGATCCTGGCCCGCACGTCGGTGTGCTCGACGGGTCCCGGCAGCAGGAAGCGCAGGGTGTCGACGACATGGATGAAGTCGTCCAGGACGAAGGTGCGCGGGTCCTCGGGGAGCCCGACGCGGTTCTTCTGGAGCAGGATCAGTTCGCGCGGATGGTCCAGGCACTGGACGTAGCCGGGCGCGAAGCGGCGGTTGAAGCCGACGGCGAGACCGACGCCGCGCTCCTCGGCCAGCTCCACCACCCGCCGCGCGTCGGCGAGTTCGTACGCCAGGGGCTTGTCGACGTACGTGGGCACGCCCGCCGCCAGCAGCCGCGTCACGATCTCGGCGTGGGCGGCGGTCGGGGCGTGCACGAACGCGGCGTCGAGATCCTGCGCGAGCAGGGCGTCGAGGTCCCGGTGGCAGTGCTCGGCGGGGACGCGGAAGGTCTCGGCGGTGCGCGTGAGGGTCGCGGGACTCCGGGTCTGGAGGTGCGGTTCGACCCCGGGGAGGGTGGTCAGCACCGGCAGGTACGCCTTGTGCGCGATGTCGCCGAGCCCGATGCAGCCGACCTTCACGGGGATCTCCCTGGCGTGGGTGGAGCGCGGTCGCTCCACGGTGTGTTCAGTGCTCCGCGCGGCCTTCTTCCCACTGTCCGCGCGGTGTCCCGGCAGCATACGGGCGCTGCGGTGGACGCCAGTCGGCGATGCCGTCGAAGTTCCGCAGCACGAGCCCGGGGACGAGCCGGGACACCCCCGCGACGAGGTGGTCGCGCAGGGCGGCGGTGACCGCTCCGCCGGCGCCGGCCAGCCGGCCCGTCCGGTGCGCCTGGCGGACGATCGCGGTCGTACGGGGCAGCCGGGCGGCGGTGTACGCGGCGAGGTCGGGGGCGGCGTCGGCGGTACCGGGTCCCGCGTGGTGGGCGAGGACGACGGCGTCCTCGATCGCCTGGTTGCCGCCCTGCGCCAGGGTGGGCTGCATGGCGTGGGCGGCGTCCCCGATCAGGGCGACCCGGCCGCGATGGTACGCGGGCAGCGGCGACCGCATCTCGTGGACGTCGTGGCGCAGGACGTCCCCGGGCGCGGCCGCGTCGATGATCCGGGGTACGGGGTCGTGCCAGTCGCCGAAGAGCCGGCGCAGCTCCGCCCGTTCGTCGTCGGGGGCGTGACCGCCGGCGGGCGTCACGGCCATGGCGTACGCGTACACGCGGCCGTCCTTGAGCGGCTGGGTGCCCCAGAGGCGGCCCCGGCCCCAGGTCTCGTGCGGCGCGAACGGCCGCCCGGGCGGCGGGACCACCACACGCCAGGTGGTGTACCCGGCGTACACCGGTCCCGGGTGGCCGGGGAAGAGCGTCCGGCGCGCGGCGGACCGGGCGCCGTCGGCGGCGACGACGAGTTCGGCCTCCAGGGCACCGTAAGCGGTGTCCACGACGGCGGCCCTCGGACCGGTGCCGGGGCCGCCGCCGGGGTCTCCGGAATCGCCGGGGGCTCTGCCGGGGTCGGCGAGCGTGGCGGCGGTCCCGGTCCGTACGGCCCCTTCGGGGAGCGCGTCGCACAGGAGCCCGACCAGGGTGGCCCGGTGGAGCAGGACGAGGGGTCCGCCGAACCGCTCGGCCGCCGCCTGCCCGTCCATCCGGTTGAGCCAGCGGCCCGCGGGGGTACGGAGCCCGCCGGCGCCCTGCCAGGCGGAGAGCTCCCTGACCCGGTCGCCGAGACCGATGACGTCGAGCGCGCGCTGCGCGTTGGGCATGAGGCCGATGGCGGCGCCGACCGGGGTGAGCGCGGGGGAGCGTTCCAGGACGGTGACCGCCCAGCCCCGCTGGTGCAGGGCGATGGCCGCGGTCAGACCGCCGATTCCACCGCCGATGACGACGGCACGGGGCTGGCTCATGGCGTCTCCTCCCCTGGCCGCGCCGATCCCGACGCGAACTACAGGTGTAGTGGCATGTACCGGCAGCGTACTACGGGTGTAGTGGTGGGGATAGATTGGCCTCATGTCTCCACGCACGACACGCCCCACCAGCACGCCAGGCACCACAGGCACCTCAGAGACCTCGGGCACCGGCGCCACGGGTACGGCCCGCGCGGAGCTGATCGCCGACGCCGCCCTCGCCCTGCTCGTCGAGCGCGGGATGCGCGGACTCACGCACCGGGCCGTGGACGAGCGGGCCGGGCTCCCGCAGGGCTCGACGTCCAATTACGCGCGCACCCGGCAGGCGCTGCTGGAGGCGGCGGTACAGCGCCACGCGGAGCGCGAGATGCGGGTGCTCACCCCGGACGAGATGCCCGCGGCCCTGGGCGGCGCGGCCGGTCCCGTCGACGCGCTGGCGCTGGCCCTGCACCGCTATCTGACCCGCCACCCCGATCTGCTCATCGCCCGCTACGAGCTGGCGCTGGAGGCCACCCGCCGCCCGGAGCTGCGGGCCTTCTACGACGCGACGGGCAGCCAGTTCCGGGAGCCGCTGGTCGCGATGATGCGGGCCGCGGGATCGGCCGAGCCCGAGCGGCACGCGCTCTCGCTGGTCGCGTGGTGCGAGGGGCTGATGTTCTCCTGCGCGGCGGGCTCGTACCACAGCGCCGTACCCACCCTGGACGAACTGCGCCGCGGCTTCGCCGAACTGCTGCGCGGCATGGTGGGCGACCTGACGCCGCCGCCGGGCGACGGGCCGGGCCCCGCCGGATAACCGCTGGCAGCGGCCGTCGGCGGTACGTGAGGATGGCCGCCATGACGACTTCCGAGACAAACACGGCGACCGCTCCCACGGCCGCCTCCGCGACCGCCACCGTGCCCGCCGACACCCGCGCCGTGCCCTCCAGTTTCGCGGGCGAGCGCGAAATGCTGGAGGGCTGGCTCGAATTCCACCGGGAGACCCTCGCCCTGAAATGCGCCGGACTGACCGGGGAACAGCTGAGGGAGCGGGCCGTACCGCCCTCGGAGCTGACCCTGCTCGGTCTCGTCCGGCACATGGCCGAGGTCGAGAGCTCCTGGTTCCGCAACCGGCTCCGCGACGAGAAGGCCCCGCCGGTCTACTTCACCGACGCGGACCCCGACGGGGACTTCCACGCCGGTGCGGACGACACCTGGGAGGAGGCGTACGCCACCTGGCAGGCCCAGATCGCCTACGCGCGCGAGGTGGCCGCGCCGCTCCCGCTCGACCATCGCGGTTCGGGCGAGCGGCAGCGGAGCAGCGGCGACCCGTTCACCCTCCGCTGGATCTACGCGCACATGATCGAGGAGTACGCCCGGCACAACGGCCACGCCGATCTCCTGCGCGAGCGTCTGGACGGCGCGACGGGCGACTGACCCGCTCGCGGCGCCGAGGTCCGGGCGCCACAGCACTGGCCGGCCCGGGGGGGCCGGCCGCGCCGAGCCGTCAACGTCGCAGGCCACACGCCCGGGCCACTTCACCCGTACGAGCCATCACCCCCTTCTCGGCTCGCCAACGACGTCCGCGCCCAGCAGAGTTGCGCGCGTGCAGCGAACGAGAAGCGTGGCGATGGCCCTGCTGGGCGTGGCGGTCACGGCCGTCTCCGGATGTGTGGCCGTGGGCCCTCGGCCCCCGCAGGACCCCCGGCCAGCGCCCCCGGCGACCGCCCCCGCCCCGGGGCCCGGCGGGGCGGAGCCGCAGGTCGTCCAGTCCCCGGTCAAGGAAGCCCTGGAGCGGATCACCCCCACCCCGAAGCCGCCCGCCTCCCCCGGGGCGTCGCGCCCGGCCCTCGCCCGGGAGACCGGCGGCGGGACCGCGGGCCCGAGGCACACCCCGGCCCCGGCGCCACCGGAGCGCGGCCAGGGCCGACTCCACGAGCGGCCCCATGAACCGCCGCGGCGACGGCCCGCCGCGCCGCTCCCGTCCGTACCGGCCCTCGCCGACCTCTGCGCCTTCGGCGAGGGCTACGCGCGCTGGCCGGCCGACAGCCCCCAGGCCGGCATCTGTCGTGGAACGTAACGGAATTACATGACGGAATTACGTCACGGAGCCACGCCCCTCGGGTCACACCCCCGCGCCCATCTCTCCCCCCGTGCTCACCACTCCCCCAGCCTCCGCTCCAGACGGTCGATGCCCGTCCGGATCCCGTCGCCGTACCCGGCGGGCCCGAGCGCGTCCGCCGCGTCCCGTGCCCGGTCGAGATGGAGCCGGGCCGCCTCCGGGCGCTGGAGCTTGAGATAGTCGGCCGCGAGATTGAGATGGAGGGACGGACAGAAGGCGCGCACGGCGGGCGACGGCTCCCCCGCTTCCCCGTCCGGCCCCTCCACCGCGGTCAGCGCCCGCAGGTCCCACGCCAGTTCGTCCCCCGGGTCGTCCTGGGTGTCGGCCATGTAGTGCGCCAGGGTGCAGCGGTGGAGCGCGTCCCCCGCCTCGCCGATCTCCGCCCACAGCTCGCCGAAGCGGTTGCGCGCCTCCTCGCGGTCACCGGCGTGGAGCAGCATGACCGCCTGCCCGATCCTGGTCAGGACGGCGTCCGCCGACGTCTGCCGCTGCTCCGCCACTGCCGCCTCCGCTTGCCCGTCCCATTTGTCCGACGAACATCACGCTAACCGCCCCGCCGGGCATCCGCTCTCAGCCGAGGTCGGGGATGCGCCAGTCGATGGGCGCGTGCCCCTGCGCGGCGACCGCCTCGTTGATCTGGGTGAACGGCCGCGATCCGAAGAACTTCTTCGCCGAGAGCGGCGAGGGGTGCGCGCCCTTCACCACCACGTGACGCTCCTCGTCGATCAGGGGGAGCTTCTTCTGCGCGTAGGCGCCCCACAGGACGAAGACCGCCGGGTCGGGCCGCTCGGCCACGGCGCGGATCACCGCGTCCGTCACCTTCTCCCACCCCTTGCCCTTGTGGGAGTTGGCCTCGCCCTCCCGGACCGTCAGCACCGCGTTGAGCAACAGGACCCCCTGCTGTGCCCAGGGCATCAGATAGCCGTTGTCCGGCACCGGAAGGCCCAGCTCCTCCTTCATCTCCTTGTAGATGTTGCGCAGGGAGGGGGGCGTCCTGACCCCGGGGCGGACCGAGAAGCACAGCCCGTGCCCCTGCCCCGCGCCGTGGTACGGGTCCTGGCCCAGGACCAGGACCTTCACCCGGTCGTACGGGGTGGCGTCGAGCGCGGCGAAGACCTCTTCACGCGGCGGGTAGACCGGCCCCTTCGCGCGCTCCTCCTCGACGAAGTCGATCAGCTCCTTGAAATAGGGCTTCTCCAGCTCCTCGCCGAGGACACCACGCCAGGACGCGGGCAGCATGTCGGTCTCGGTCACGTCAACAACCTCCGGTAAGCGATCACTTGTATCCCTGAACCTACCGGTGGCCACTGACAACCGCTCCTACCAGCTCCTTCTGCCCGCGGGGACCGGGACCGGCGGTCAGCCGACCCCCGTGTTGAGGAAGATCCCGCCGTCGACCACGAGCGTCTGCCCGGTGATCCAGTCCGACTGGTCGGAGGTGAGGAACGCGGCGGCGCCACCGATGTCCTCGGGTACCCCGAGCCGGCCCAGTGGGTACGCGGCGGCGGCCTCGGCCTCCCGGCCCTCGTACAGCGCCACGGCGAACTTGGTCTTGACCACGGCGGGCGCGATGGCGTTGACCCGGACGCCCGGCGCGAACTCATGCGCGAGCTGGAGGGTCAGGTTGACCATGGCAGCCTTGCTCATCCCGTACGCGCCGATGAACGGGGACGCGGAGATCCCGGCGACGGAGGCGATGTTGACGATCGCGCCGCCGTTCTCCTTCTGCCAGGCGCGCCAGGTGAGCTGGGCGAAGCCGAGCGCCGAGATGACGTTGGTCTCGAACACCTTGCGGGCGGCGTCCAGGTCCAGCTCGGCCATCGGGCCGAAGACCGGGTTCGTTCCCGCGTTGTTGACCAGGAAGTCGACCCGTCCGAACGCCTCCATGGCGCGTTCGACGGCGACCGCCTGGTGCGCCCGGTCGTGCGCCTTGCCCGCCACTCCGATGACCCGGTCGGCGCCGAGCCGCTCGACCGCCGCCTTGAGCGCGTCCTCGTTCCGGCCGGTGATGCACACCCGGTCGCCGCGCGCGAGGAGCGCCTGGGCCACGCCGTACCCGATGCCCCGGCTCGCGCCGGTGACGAGTGCGGCCTTCCCGCTCAACGGGGCCCGCGCGCCCCGTTCCGCGCGTTCGTCGCGTTCCGTCTGCTCCGTCATGTGGACCGCCCCCGGTGTCAGTTGAGCGGTCCGCCGGCGACGTACATGACCTGTCCGGAGACGAAGCCCGCCGCGTCGCCCGTGAAGAAGGCGATCGCGTTCGCGACGTCCTCGGGCCGCCCGACGCGCTGCACGGGGATCTGGGTGGCGGCCGCGGCCTGGAACTCCTCGAAGCCCATGCCGACGCGGGCGGCGGTCTGGGCGGTCATCTCGGTGACGATGAAGCCCGGGGCCACCGCGTTGGCGGTGATGCCGAACTTGCCGAGCTCCTTGGCGAGCGTCTTCGTGAAGCCCTGGAGGCCGGCCTTGACGGCGGCGTAGTTGGCCTGGCCCCGGTTGCCCAGCGCGGAGCTGGAGGAGAGGCTGACGATACGGCCGAACCCGGCGTCCACCATGTGCTTCTGGCAGGCCTTCGCCATCAGGAACGCACCCTTGAGGTGGACGTTGACCACGGTGTCCCAGTCGGACTCGCTCATCTTGAAGAGCAGGTTGTCCCGCAGCACGCCCGCGTTGTTGACGAGGATGGTCGGCGCGCCCAGTTCGGCGGCGACCCGCGCGACGGCCGCCTCCACCTGGGCGGCGTCCGAGACGTCACAGCCGACGGCCAGGGCGTTGCCGCCCGCCGCGGTGATCTTGCCGACGGTGTCCTTGCAGGCCGCCTCGTCGAGGTCGAGCACGGCCACGGCACGGCCCTCCGCCGCCAGCCGTTCCGCGGTGGCGGCGCCAATGCCGCGCGCCGCCCCGGTCACGACCGCTACGCGCTGCTCGGTGGTGGACATCCCTGATCTCCTCGCCCTAGGGTCCTGCGGCCCGATGCTGAGCAACCGCTTAGTAGGTTCAGCAGACAGACGCTAGAAGCCACAGCACGCCGTGTCAACGGCCGACGGCGCCGGACGGCTCAGAACACGAGCAGACGCAGCAGCCTTTCCGCCTCGGCCCGCGGGTCGGACGTCAGTCCCGTGTGGACGGGGCCGGGCTGCACGACGGTCGAGCGCGGGGCGATCAGCCAGCGGAAGCGCCGGCCCGCGTCGTCCGTGCCGGCCTGTCCGGCCGCGTCGCCGCCCGCGCAGATGTTCTCGACCGCGCGCAGTGCCGCCCGTACCCCCGCGAGGTCCGCCCGGGGGTCGAGGACGGACAGCTTGGCCTCGTCGAGATGGGTGAGGGCGCCGACGTACGACCGCGCCCGGCAGTAGACGAGCACCCCGGCGTTGAAGCACTCGCCCCGCTCGACGCGCGGCACGACCCGCAGCAGCGCGTACTCGTAGACATCCTTGTCGCCCTTGACGTTCTTGACGTACGTGGGCCCGGTGAAGCCGGTCGCGCTCACTGGGCGCCGCCCTTCTCGCTCCGCGCGCCGTGCGCGCGCCGCGGCTGCGGGGCCAGCCGGTCGGCCAGCCATCCCGGTGCCCGCGAGGGCCGTTCGGGGCTGGGCGCGTCGAACGTGACGCGCCCGTGGATCGTCGCGGCGCGCTCCAGGAGCGGCGTCACGTACGCACGGCGCAGCGCGTCGGTGGAGTCGAAGCCGGGCTCGTCGGCCAGCCATTCCTCGGGGACGTCGGCGGTGACCTCGGTCAGCAGTTCCTCGGTGACCAGCGGGGCGAGCCGTTCGGCGGCCGCGGCGACATCGGGGGCGAACGGCGCGAGCGCGTGGTCGGAGGCGTTGTACGGCTTGGCGGCGGACGCCTGCGCGCCCGGCCAGTTGTGGTGCCAGATCATGGTGGCCCCGTGGTCGATGAGCCAGAGGTCGCCGTGCCAGACCAGCAGGTTGGGGTTGCGCCAGGAGCGGTCGACGTTGTTGATGAGCGCGTCGAACCAGACGACCCGGCCCGCCTCCTCGGAGCTCACCTCGTACGCCAGCGGATCGAAGCCGATCGATCCGGGGAGGTAGTCCATCCCGAGGTTCAGCCCGCCGCTGGCCTTCAGCAGCTCCTGCACCTCCTGATCGGGCTCCGAGAGCCCGATGACGGGGTCGAGTTCCATCTGTACCAGTTCGGGGATCCGCAGGCCGAGCCTGCGGGCGAGCTGTCCGCAGATGACCTCGGCGACCAGGGTCTTGCGGCCCTGGCCCGCGCCGGTGAACTTCATGACATACGTGCCGAGATCGTCGGCCTCGACGAGCCCCGGCAGCGAACCGCCCTCACGGAGGGGTGTGACATAGCGGGTCGCAGTGACCTCATTCAACATTTTCCCAGGCTACCCGTCTCTTCAGCCTTGCGATCCATGAATAACTGCGGAAGGCTGCAACAGTGCGCATCACCCGTCAACGGCCCTGGGGAGAATCTGGGGAGTTTCGACCGGCAGGCGGTTCCCCCTGCTCTCCGAGCAGTCCGTCGATGGCGGTACGCCCCTTGCTTCCGGCCTCCGGCATGAAGTGAGCATAGTAACCGAGTGTAATTGCCGGCGAAGAGTGCCCAAGACACCGTGCCAAGGTGACGACGGACTCCCGGGCCTCCAGCATCATCGAGGCATAGGTGTGCCGCAGTACATGAAAGTATCCCCTCTTGTCCCTCCGGGTTCCCACGGAAGCTCTACTGCTGTCGACAGGAACGCCCACCGTGTCGGGTCAGTTCCTCAGCCACCGAGGAGGGAATGTCGACCGTACGGGTCTTCCTCCCCTTCGGCAGGGTGAGTTCCAGGGAATTCCCGTGCGGCTCACGTGGAGGGGCGCGTTGAATACGTCCCGTAAATCGACCTTGGCCGACTGCCCGGTTGGTCTGCGGTCGAGCCGTGTCTTTCTCCACGCCGTCAGCGTCGGCTCGATCAGGGCCCATCGGGCGTCGGACAGGTCGCTCGGGTACCCCGTCGGGTCGGAGGCTACCGGCCCGAACACGGCCGGCTCGGCCCGCAGCAGGCCCACATCGGCCAGGCAGTTCTTCGCCCAGGGCCACCGCGAGCGCACATCCAGCAGGATCTCGCCCGGATCGTGCACCGCCCGCGGCTTGCACCACGGCAGGAGCGGCACTGATATCGCCGCATCCAGACCGGTCTTGCGGACCGTCTCGACCAGGAGCACCGAGCCGACCTGCGAGACGACCCCTCGACCACCGCCCTCGACACGGACACGCTGGTAGGACCCGATACGCTTCTTCGCCTGGGAAGTGCTTCTTTTCCTGGAGTCAGCAGGAACCTCAGCAATTCCTACTCTTTGCAAGTCAGAAGTACTTTCCGTCTTTTGGTCAAGCCTCGGGCAGTCCGCCCCGTAAAAAGCGGGAGGCCAACGGTCAGCGCAGTGAGCGGTGCGACGGACCAACACAGTTCGTCGCGCCGCTCATCTGGTCGTACTGTTCAGGACGGGGTCAGGTCAGGAAGACCGGGGGATTCTCACCCCGCAAGCGGTAGTCCGGGCGAGGCCGTTCCAGCCGGATCGACTCCAGCACGGTGTACGCGTGGTACTTGGTCTGGGTGGTGGCACCTGCCAGACGCTCCCACCAGAGCTGGCCGTTGCTGGTCGTCTTCTCGAGGACGTGCCGGGTGGTGTAGTTCGCCATGGAGTTGATCCAGTTCTCGGTGCCGACAAACATCCTGTTCCAGCCGGTGCCGGAAACGATGTCGACGAGCGCATCCGAGCGACTGAACCGCTCGACCGCCGCGGTCGCCCCCTCGAGCACGTCGGCGAAGTACTCCACGCACAGTTTCACCTGCTCGTAGGTGCCGTAATGCATGTGATGCCCGCCGACGAAGAAGTCGAAGTCATATTCGAGAATCTGCGACTGCGCCTCGTACCAGCCAGAGATGTTCTGCGAGGCGTCGCAGTGCATGAACGTTACGCTTCCCGGACTTACGATGTCCACGGCAGTGAGCACCTTCTGCTGCGGCGCGTAGATGAAGATGTTTCCGGGGCAGTGGTTCTCGCCCTTGTAGGAGAGCTGCAGGCTCACTCCGCCCACTTCGAGGACGAGCTCGTCGTCGAATGTCGTCGTCGGCAGGGGCCGCTTCGGGTCGGGAAAGCGCTCCAGGAGATCCTTGGTGATGCGGTGGGCGACGATCTCGACGTCGGGACCGAATACGGAAGCCGCGCCGATGTGATCGGCGTGCCAGTGACTGTAGATCACGTGGGTCACCGGTTGGTCGGTGACGTCGTCGATCGCCGCCAGCATGTTCTCGCCCAGCGTCGGCGGCGCGTCGATCGCGATCACGCCCTGCTCGGTCACCACGAACGCGGCGTCGTAGCCGGCGCTGGTGACCCAATAGAAACCGTCGCGCAGTTCTTCGACGTGGTAGCCGTACTTCTGGAAGTGCTCACTCTGGAAATAAGGGGGGTAATACCCCTCGGGATCCGACGGGTCGTCCTCCCCCACTGGAGGGAAGCCATAGTGGTCGATCGCGTAGAAGCTCGAAGTGTTGTCAACGCTGATGGGTTTCTGACTGCTCTGGCACATCGACGAGATGCCTCTCTGTTGTGGAAAATCTGTCGAACGGGAGGGCTATCCCGGTGACGTGAAGCGAAGGATCGCCTTGGTGGCGCGGCCCGAACCCGCGTCCTCGAACGCGGTGTTGATATCGGAGAAGTCGTAGAAGGACAGCAATCGGTCGATCGGGAACCGGCCGGCTCGATAGAGCTGGGCGAGATCGTTGATCAGTAGCGAGGAGACAGCGTCTCCCTGGATGATGCCCTGCAGCGACTGGCCGACCGTGAGCCGGCCGGCGTCGATCATGGCGCCTGTGCCTTCATGGAACGCCACGAAGCCGAATCGACCCAGCGGCGCCAAGGCGCCGACCCCTGCGTCCAGATTCTCCGTGCGGCCGCTCGTGTCGAGGACGTACTCCAGACCGCGCGCCTCGATGGCGCGGAGCGCGCCGGTCAGATCCTGGACCTGGCCGGGATTGACGATGTGCGTCGCTCCGAGATCGCGGGCGAGTTCGAGCCGGCCGGCGTCGACGTCGACGGCGACGATCGTGGTAGCCCCCGCGACGCGAGCCGCCATGACCGCCGCCAAACCCACCGCGCCCACGCCGAACACCGCGAAGGACGCCCCCGGCGGAACAGCGAGGGCCTTGAACACGGCCCCCGCGCCTGTCTGCAGCCCGCACCCCAACGGAGCCATGACGTCGAGGGGCAGATCACGAGGGACCTTGATCGTGTTCCGTTGGTGGGTCAGGGCGTAGGTGGAGAATGAGGACTGGCCGAAGAAGTGACCGTGTGGCTCAGCGCCATGGGCGACGTGCAGGCCGTTCGAGCCGTCCAGGCGGGCACCTGCGAAGTTGGCGGCCCATACGTTGTCGCAGTAGGCCGCGTGAGCGGACATGCACGGCTTGCAGTGGCCACACGAGTGGTAGGACAGGACGACGTGGTCACCGGGCTCGACGGTGGTGACAGCGGCCCCCACACGTTCGACGACCCCCGCGCCCTCGTGCCCCAGCACCACAGGTAGCGGCGTCGCCATACGTTGCGCCCGCACATGAGCGTCGGTCGCGCATATTCCGGTCGCGACCATGCGGACGAGTACCTCATCGGGTCGCGGGTCTTCGATCTCGATGTCACGGAACTCGAACGGCCCGTCCTGGGTGTCGAGAACGGCGGCACGCGCGGACGTGGTCATACGTCGTGAGCCTCTCGCGAAGCGCCACCGGCGCCGTGGTGGCAGAGGACAGAAATCATCAACGACTCCTGGATCGGGGTTGTGGAGCTCAGGGGGGCCTCCGACGTGTCCGAACCTACGTCGGCTGCCCGCGCTCGCGGATCGGTCGCCCTATCGGTCACGACCCGGTTCTCTCGAAGACCGCCGTGATCGGGCCTGGTGTCCGCGACCTCGATCGCGGACACCAGGCCTGACCGGGCAGGGCACGGCCGTCGGCTGTCCGTACATCACCGGCAGCGGTGCACGGTGACGAGCAGGAGTGGTGCTACACCTTCACTGCCGGTGACCGGTGCGTGAGGCCTGTTCGACTCGGGCGATCAGGCGGCTGTTGTGGACGGCGTGGTCGAATCCCGGGGTGTGGTGGGTCCCGTGCGCCATGTCGCGCGCCAGGCCGGCATAGACCTCCCCCACGTTGATGGACGCCCCCGTCCAGATCTCGGCGGCGGTCGGGCCGGTACCGGTGGCAACGGGGCTGTCGGGCGCGGTGAAGTCCACGCTCGACGACAGCGCGAGGTCACCGACCTGAACGCCCGCGGGGTGATCGCCGGTCAGCTTCAGCCAGCCGTCCGACCCACGAACTTCCAGGCTGAAGTGGGCGTCGGGCGCCGGTACGCCCGCCAGAATCTGCACCCCGACCGGCGCCCCCGACGAGGTCTTGACGATGGCGTCGAGGTGATCCGGGACTTCCCGGACGGAAATCGCGGCAGTGTCCACCAGCTTCACCTGCGGCCAGAGGAGTTCGGTGCGCGCATCGATTTCGGTGATGTCACCGAGAACGGCTTCGATGACATCCAGGACGTGGCCTGCCGCGATCGTCAGGAAGCTCGCACCCGCCGCAGCCTTGTCAAAGTACTCGTACGCGCTCACCGACTCCGGGCCGTTGCCGAATGTCGTCGCCGCGACTCGCGCCGAAAGCAGCCGCCCGAGCCGGCCCATCGCGATGATCTCCGCGGCGCGGCGCACCGAGGGATTCTGCCGGCCCTGCAGGCCGATCGCCGTGTGCAGCGAGCCGGCCGCGGCAGCCATCTCTTCCGTCTGTGCAACGGTGGCCCCCAGCGGAGACTCCGAATACACGGCCTTGTTGGCCGCGAGGGCCGCCAGGACAAGCTCGCGGTGAGCCGGGACCTTGACAGCCACGGTGATCAGATCAACCGACGGGTCGCGGATGAGCTCGAACGGATCGGCAAACCAACGCTCGGCGCCGAACGCCTCGGCAGCACTGCGGGCACTCTCCTCGTGCCGCGTCGCCACGCCCGCCAGCTGGAAGGCCGGCTGTGCCGCCAGCGCGGGGATGTGCGATGCCCCCGCCCAGCTCGCCTTCGTGTCCGCACCGATAATGCCGACACGAATGACTCCACTTGACATGATGTAATGCTCCATTCCATCCGCTGCAACAAAAAATATGGGTCTGCCCGGTCCGCCGCTTACTGCCCGGCCTGATGTACGCAACCGGCGGATCGATGGGGGCGAATCCCTCACCCCGCGCTTTTCTCACTGGTCGATGGCCGCCATGTCGGGCTCGGCATGGCGTTCGCCGGACGCCGGTGTCAGGTTTCCCAGACGGGTGAGCTGGCCCGCGGTGAGCCGGATTCCGCCGGCGGCGCTGTTCTCCTCGAGCCGGTCGATACGCTTCGTCCCCGGAATAGGCGCGACATCGTCCCCCTGCGCGAGCAGCCAGGCCAGAGCGACCTGCGCGGGAGTGGCCCCGATGTCGTCGGCGACCTCGCGCACTTGGTCGACGATGCGCAGGTTGCGCGTGAGGTTGTCGCCGGTGAACCGAGGATTGGTACGACGCCAGTCGGCGGCGTCCAGGCCGTCCAGGCTGCGGATTTGGCCGGTGAGAAAACCGTGCCCCAGCGGCGAATAGGGAACCAGTCCGATGCCGAGCTCACGCAGCGTCGGCAGCACTTCCGCCTCAGGGTCCCGTGTCCACAGCGAGTACTCGGTCTGGACAGCGGCCACCGGATGAACCGCGTGGGCCCGGCGGATCGTCGCCGCAGCCGCCTCCGACAGCCCGATGTGGAGGACCTTGCCCGCGTCCACCAACTCACTCAACGCTCCCACCGTCTCCTCGATGGGAGTGCCGGGGTCGACCCTGTGTTGGTAGTACAGGTCGATGTGGTCGGTTCCCAGTCGCCGCAGCGACCCGTCAACAGCCGAGCGAATGCCGACGGGAGTGCTGTCCGGGCCTGGTCGGCCGGTGTGGGAGACGAGGCCGAATTTGGTGGCGAGAACCACTTCGTCTCGACGGCCCTTGACGGCGCGCCCCACCAGTTCCTCGTTGACGTAGGGCCCGTACACCTCGGCGGTGTCCAGATGCGTGACACCGAGGTCCACAGCGCGCCGAATGGTGCGGATCGACTCGGCGTCGTCTCGACCGGCGCCGGTGTAGAACGCCGACATGCCCATGGTCCCAAGACCGATGCGCGAGACTTCGAGCCCTCCAAGCGACGTGACCTGCATCCGGTTGTCCTTCCCTGGATCCATTCGCGAGCCCCACACTTCGCCGCGGGGACCGGTTTCAGCGCCGCGGCAAGCTGAGTGACGACGCCGACGGCGCACCGCGCCGGCATCAGTTATGCGCTCGGGCGACAGTGAGACGAACTTGACGCATCAATAACTACACCCTCTCAACTTGACGCGTCAACAAGGGTGACTAGCATGGCCTCATGGCGAGTACCGCAGGTGGCACAAACGGACGAAGCCGTCGGCGTACGTCGAACGGGTCGGCATCCGAGACGACGGCGTCGGCCGAAAAAGGCTCTGGGTCAGGGAAGTCCACTGGTCCGGTTACCGAAACGCGATGGCTGAACCATGACGAGCGGGCGGCGTGGCTGGCCAACTCCGCGATCATGATCAGCTTGCCGGCTGCCCTGGACGCGCGGATGCAGCGCGAAGCCCAGATGACCTTCTTCGAGTACATGGTCCTCTCCGTCCTGTCCGAACAGCCGGCTCACACACTGCAGATGAGCGATCTGGCTGCACGAACGGCGGCGTCGCTGTCACGGTTGTCGCATGTCGTCGGACGGCTGGAGAAGCGCGAGTTGCTCACACGAGCCCGGATCCCGGGCTCCGGCAGACGCACCAACGCGACGCTGACCGAGAGCGGTTACGAAACGGTTGTGGCGGCGGCGCCGGGACATGTCGCAGCGGTTCGCGCATACCTGATGGACGCGCTCGGGCCCCAAGAACTGGCGACACTGCGCCGCATCGGCGCCGCAGTCGACGCCGCCATCAAGCGCGAGCAACTCGACGCGGGCTCTGCGGCATCGACTCCGCCCGAAACATCGACGCCATAGTCGCACGACCGCATACCGTCACCGATTGTTCTGGGGGCACTCGCTGATCCAACACATGCTCACCGGCAGCTGTCCGCAGGGCCGTACCAGTGACGTCGCCGTCAACATCGCCGAGCGGCAGGTCGGCTCGTGGGCCCCCGAGGCTCCTGCCCTCGCGGCTCATTCTCCAGTTCGCGGTCTTCGGCCTGCAGATGCCGTACGCACCGGGCTGTGGACCGCAGTGGAGGCGTGCACGGCACCCTGTCGGGTGGCCAGCAGCACGCGCATGGCCTCGCGTTCTCCGCGTCTGCGGGCTGGATGCCGTGCTCCGTGACCAGTGCCTCGCACGCTGCGCGGATGGCGTCGAGCATGTGCGTCCTGCGTCCGCCGCGGACCGGCGGGCGATGGGGGCGGCCGACCTCGATGACGTATTGCACGGAACACGCTCGACGTCTACGGACCGACATTGCCGGGGAGTTCCACGGCTCGGTGATTGTGGTGGGTCCTGTGCACCGTCGGAACAAGCGCTGTCCTGTCCGAGGAGTTGTCGTGCACCTCGATGGCCAGCAGGAATTGCCGACGGGCGCATGTGATGCGAATGTTGAATCCCCGCAGGTAGCCACCACTGGGCTGCCACCGTCGGCGTAATCAGCGAACGGGTCGACTTCGACAAGCTCCTTCAACTGCTGTGCTTCGGCTGTTCTTACGAGGCGATCGCCGGCACGACCTGTTCGGCCACCACGATCCGCAGCCGCCGCGACGAGTGAATCCGACTCGGCGTCCTCGCCCGGCTCAAGCAGATCGCGCTGGAGTTCTACGATCGGATCCTCGGCCTCGTCCTCGGCCAGATCGCCGTGGACGGCTCCATCATCAAGGCGCCCGGAGGCGGCGAGGCCGCAGGCCGATCACCGGTCGACCGTGGTCAACAGGGCCTGAAACGCTCGGAGTCCGACTCCCGCCCGTCGATGAGATGGCGGGCGTGACGGAGGCGATCAGACCGGTCACAGCAATGGGTCCCTCTTGTCGTCCGAGCCGCGTGCCGACACTTGAGCCGGATGCCGGAAGGCTCGCCGGAAGCGCTGCAAAGGTCCTGGTCCGAACGAATCTGGTGTGCAAGCGGCTATCGGCGTACGGCACGGTCAGTCACCGGCCGCGCGGAGCCGCAGGCTCCCCGCGAAGTCGATCCGGGCCAACTCCGCACGGGAGGTGATGCCCAGCTTGGAATAGACCTTGGCCAGGTGGTGGCCGACCGTGCGTGGGCTGATCAGCAGATGTGCCGCGATCTCCCGATTGGTCAGACGCTTCGCCGCCAGTTGCGCGACCCGCAGTTCCTGCGTGGTCAGCCCGGCCTCGTCGGTGCAGCTGGGCACGAGACGGACTCGCGGGCTCTCGGTCAGAGCGTGCTCGGACAGCGCCCGCGCCCACAGTGGTTTCGCACCCAGGCGGTCGAAGATCTCGGCTGCTCCGGCAAGCTGGATCCGGGCGTCGGCCCGGCGGCGCGCCCGTCGCAGCCACTCCCCGTAAAGCAGCCGTGTACGGGCGTACTCGAACGGATAGTCCGCCGCACCCGCCACGTCGAGGGCCGCTTGATACGAGGCCTCTGCCGCCGGGCCGCCGAGCACGAGGGCGCGGAGACGATGGCCGGTGGTACGGGCCCACGTCGCACCCGTGCGCTGTGCCCACGCCTCCACCATGGCCACCTGGGGTTCGACGACGTCGGCGTTCCCCAACTGCACCGCCGACTCGACGGTGTCCATGGCGGCTAACAGCGCACAGGTAGGGTGAGCGGCCTCATGCTCGGGGTCGGCGAGCGGCATCAGGTGAGTCAGTGCGTCCTGTGGGCGACCGTCGAACAGCGCCGCGCGGCCGCGGTGCAGGTACGCCGATGCGCTGAGTCCCCGCACCCCGCGTGGGACCGAGACCCGCAGGATCTGGGTGGTGTGCTCGTCGACGGTGGGGTGATCGCCCCGGGCAGCGGCCAGTGCTCCGAGGGAGACGCGGCACTGCGTGGCCAGGTGATCCGCCCCGACTTCCTCGGCCAGCCGCAGCCCGTCGGCCGCCGCGGTCTCGGCGGCTTCCCAACGCCCCGCGGCGATGTCGAGGACTGCGGTCTGTGCGAGCACCAGCGCCAGCGCGGTGAGTTCATGCCGACGCCGCAGGTGTACGGCCTGCTCGCGCAGCACATCGAGCAGCGAGCCCTCTATCCCCCAGGCCTGGGCCAGCGGTACGGGTGGCAGCAGCTCCCACGCGGCCGTACCGAGCCGGCTGACCGTGCCGCCGGCCATCTCCGGGGTGGTCGGCGTGGCCTCACCGGTCTGGTCGTAGCAGGACCACCAGACCCTCAGCACGGGCAACAGCTCCGACAGGGCGGGATCACTGTCGGTGTCCACGGCGAGCAGCCGCTGTAGTGCCTCCTGCTGGAGGTCGGGCCGCCCGGCCGACCACGCGGCGCGGACGGCCACCGTGCCGAGTTCCACCGCGCCGCGAGCGCCGGGGACGACAGCCATGTCGCAGACCAGGTAGCGGTGAGCACGCTCAGGAAGGCCGTGGGCGAACTCGAGGATCCCGCGCAACCCGCCGCTCAGCCGGGCGACGAGAAGCTCGCCCCCCAGGCGCTCGGCGTCGTCCAGCAGTTGCCGTGCCGCCTCCGCGTCGCCTGCGTCCCATGCGGCCCGGGCGGCAGCAGCCAGGCGGCGCGCGGCCGCGGCCGGTTCGGGGGACAGCTCGGCCGCCCGCCGCAGTGTGCGAGCTGCCATCGGCCCCGCACTACGTTGCAGGCACTGCTCGGCGGCTTGCTCCAGCAACGTGGCGACGTCCTCGTCCACCGTGTCGGCAGCGGCGGCCAGATGCCAGGCCCGTTCCGCGGTGGCGTCCCTCGGCAGGGCGACGGCCAACGCCCGGTGCGCGGTCTGCCGGTCCAGGAAGGGGGCGCCGTCGTAGATCGCCGCCCGGATCAGCGGGTGGCGGAACTCCAGCCGGGCCCCGGTCGCACGGATCAGACCGGAGCGCAGGACCTCGTCCCAGGTGGGCGTGTCGACGCCCCAGTCGGCCCCGGCACGGTGCACGACATGGCGGTCGCCCCGGTCCTCGGCAGCGGCCAACAGCAGCAACGCCCGGGCCGGCGGCGTCATGGCCATGGCCCGGGAGCCGAACGCCCGCCGCAGCCGTGGCCCGACCGGCGTCAGATCGCCGGATCTCCCGAGCGGCGCGTCGCCATCGGGCTCGTGATCAATGGTGGGCAGCTCGTACAGCGCCAACGGGTTGCCCCCAGCTGCCCGGATCGTGCGATCGACCAGCGCCTCGTCGGCCCCCGGGGCGGCCGCGACCAGGAGCCGCCGGGCGTCGTTGTCGGCCAGCCCCATGACCTCCAGTGCCGGCAGTCCTTCCCACGGCCCCGAGGCAGGGTCCTCATGTCCGGTGAGCAGCACCGCGACCGGATCGGCCGCCACTCGCCGGGCGAGGAAGCCCAGGCAGTGCGCGGTCGCCTCGTCGACCCACTGGGCGTCGTCCACTGCGACAAGCACCGGTCGCTCCCGGGCAAGATCGCTGACCAGTGACAACACGGCCGCGCCGATGAGGAATCGGTTGGTCGTGTCCCGGCTCAGTCCCAGCGCGCCGCGCAACGCCGCAGCCTGTGGAGCGGCGAGCCTCTCCAGTCGGTCCATCACCGGCCAGAGCAGCTCATGCAGCGCCGCGAATGCGAGCCCTGCTTCCATCCGGGAGCCCCGGCACCGTAGCACCGTCGCGTCGGACGCGGCCTCGACGGCGTGCTCGAGCAGGGCGGTCTTGCCGATACCCGGCTCGCCCCACAGCACGAGTCCGGAGCCCGAGCCGTGTGCGGCCCGATCCAGCAACCTGTCGAGGGCCGCGGTCTCGGCGTGCCGTCCGAACAGCTCCATGTCCCACCCCAGAATGTCGTGCCAGGCCGCGGTGATGCGACCGTTTCGAGGCTATAGGCCATTCTGCCGCTGTGGCCGAGCGACCGATCCGGCGGGGACGGCGGCGCCCGGCATTCTGTCCCGTCGGCCGTTCGGGCGTCGATCCGGTCGTGGAACCCAGGAGCTGCTCGTGATCCGCCTGCACGGCCTTACCACGGTCGTCCCCACTGACGTCGCCGAGCATCAGGCGGTTCGTGAGCCGGCCCCGCCCGCATGGTCGCGACCGGCATCTGCGCCACCGATCCCACCACCGAAACTCTGCGGCTTCTGCACCGTGCCGACGACCTGGAACACCCTATCGGCCTGCTTCCTGGCCACCCTGCCCCGTTCGTCCGCCGGCCTCCGAGCGGCCCCGTTCCGGACCACGTGCCGGTGCGGTGCGAGCCGCGACCGATACGGTGACCGATTCGCGAGCTCGGGCGGCCGACGTAGGTTCGGGCCTGAGTGAATGGCCTTGCGTTCATAACGGCGGTGGAGGCGGCCGTATCCGGCGAGCCAGGTGCGTTCGATGATCCAGCGATGGCGTCCCGGTCGCTGGGAGGACTCAGTGCCTTTACAGAAAACCGAAGTTGATGCTTCAACATGGGATCGGTCAATTTATCGTTGTCTCTCCAGGAGTTCGCATGCACATCGGATTCTCGCTTCCGCAGTACGGCGCGATGGCTCAAGAGCTCGGCAAGGTCGCCGACTTCGCCCGACAGGCCGAGGAACTCGGAGCCGACAGCCTATGGGTGGGTGACCGCGTGCTGGCCGCGGTGAATCCAAGCGTGGGCTACGGGGGCACGGACACAATTCCGTGGCAACTGCACACCATGCTCGACCCGTTCGTGGCGCTGAGCGTTGCCGCGAGCGTCACCGAACGGGCGCTGCTGGGCACCTCCACGCTCATCGCCCCCTGGTACCCTCCGCTGCTGCTCGCCCGGTCGCTGTCCGGCGTCGATGTGGTGAGCGGGGGGCGTCTCATACCCGGCCTCGGCACCGGCTGGTCGCCCGAGGAGTACCAGGGCGTGGGCGTTCCTTGGGAGGAGCGGGGCGCGAGGCTGGACGAGTGTCTGGACGTACTGGAGGCGGTGTGGACCACCGAGCCCGTCGGGCAACACGACGGCAAGCACTACGCTTTCCCCGCCGCCCACATCGGGCCCAAGCCGGTCCAGCGCCCTCGGCCTCCGGTCTATCTGTCTGGCTTCGCCCCGGCCTCCCAACGCCGTGCGGCCCGCCGCGCGGACGGCATACTTCCCGTGGCGTTGCCCGTTCCGGGTTCCGTATTCGACCCTGCCGCCGTGGTCGACCAGCCGCTGCAGCAGGTCCGCCGCATGGCCGAGGCCGAAGGTCGCGACCCGGCCAGCATCGACGCCATCCTGCGGATCAACCCCACCTCCGAGTCGACCGTGCCGGAGATCGCGGACATCATCCTCCGTACGGGAGACGAGACGGACGTCGACCACGTCTTCGTGGACTTCGTCTACCTGGCCGACCAGGGCGTGGACCAGGCACTGGACCTGCTCCATCAGACGCTGGAACTGACACGCTGAAAGCCGTGGTACGGCGAAGGGCCGTCAGCGGCGTCTCCCCCTCTCCCCCGGCGGTGCGCAGGGCCTTGATGGCAGTGGGTCGTCTCCTCGTCGTGCGGCATCCACAACTGAAGCCAGTGCAGTGTTCGCGACGAAGTGGGTGTTGCAGGCGCAGGCTTGAGGCTCGGCCGGAGCGGGGGTGCTGGTGACCCCGACCGCGGCCAGACGTAAACCCCTTGGCAGGACGGTCCTCTCTCACAAGATCGTCCGCTGCGGACACCAGAAACTTCGGGTTGGTCACCTGTGTTGCCATGCTCGATGTCCCCGCGTCGCCTCCGCGGGGCGGACGACCGGCGTTGGTGCCGAGTCGCGCCATGGTCGACGCCGTGGACCGGGAGACCGTGCTCACTCGGCTGGAGCCGCTGGCCGCGATCTCTCCGATGTACGGCCAGGACGTTGTCGTCACGTCCTGCGCGGCCGTGTATGGACAACGCGAGCGACGACCCACCGGTTTCCAGCGGCGAACCGGTCTCCCGAAGCGGCCTGCTCCGGCACATGACCCCGCGGTTTGCCGCGGCGGCCGCCCGCGTGATCCGCAGTGGCGCGATCGGATGGTTCCAGCTCCGTTCGGTCGGCGGCGCCGTCGCCGGTGGTCCCTCGGACGCCACCGCCTACGCCCACCGCGACGCGAACTTCTCGCTCGTGGTGATGGGCGGTGCCGGCGAGGCGGTCGACAGGGCCTCGGCCCAGCTGCGCCCCTTCCTCGATGGCCTCTACATCAGCTTCGGGTCCAGCCTTCGGCCCGGGCGTCTCGCCGGGGCATCGCCCCCCACGGACCCTCTCGCGTCTGCGTAAGCTCAAAAGCGTCTACGACCTACGACCCGGAGGGCGGTTCGGCGACACCTTCGCCCTCACCCCCCTCCCCACCAACCACCCCGGAGGAAGCGACCTATGACCGACTACGGCCACGAACTGTGGTTCGGCAGCTTCGTTACCCCCGCTGCCCGCCCGCCTCAGGCGCCGGTCGAGCTGGCCCTGGCGTCCGAGCGGGCCGGACTCGACCTCGTCAGTTTCCAGGACCACCCCTACCAGTCGGCGTTCCAGGACACCTGGACCCTGATGTCGTACGTCGCGGCACGCACCGAACGGATCCGGATCAGCGGAAATGTGCTGAGTCTTCCGTTGCGTCCCCCGGCCGTGCTGGCCCGCGCGGCCGCGAGCCTGGACCGGCTCACAGGCGGGCGGGTCGAACTGGGCATCGGCGCGGGTGCGTTCTGGGACGGCATCGTCGCGATGGGAGGCCGTCGGCTCGAACCGGCCGAGGCCGTGCGGGCGCTGGAGGAGGCCGTGGGTGTGATCAGGGGGCTGTGGGCCACCGACGAGTCCGGTCCCCTCCGGATCGAGGGGGAGTTCTACACCGTGACCGGCGCGAAGCGGGGGCCCGCGCCCGCCCATCGGATTCCGATCCGCATCGGTGCCTACAAGCCGCGCATGCTCCGGCTGACCGGCCGGATCGCCGACGGCTGGCTGCCCTCCCTGGGATTCCTGCCCGACGGCCCCGCATCGCTTGACGCGATGAACGAGCAGATCGACGAGGCCGCGTCCGCCGCCGGTCGCGAGCCTGCGGCGGTCAGCCGCTTGCTCAACCTGAGCGGCCGATTCACGACCGGCGTCGGCGGCGGACTGTTGGAGGGGACTCCACGCGACTGGGCTGAACAGATCGCCGACCTCGCCCTGCGGTACGGCGTTTCCGGGTTCATCCTCGCCTCGGACGAGCCTGCCGACCTGAACCTGTTCGGTCACGAGGTCGCGCCGCGCGCCCGCGAACTCGTCCAGTCCGAACGCGCGGCATGACGCGGTTTGCGCCTGGCCCGTACGGTGCCGGAGCCCTGACAGTCGCAGCGCAGGCGGCGTTGTTCTGACGCCGCAAGGAGAGCGCAGTTCTCGACGACCTTCTCTCGCAGGCCCGCGACGGGAGCGGTGGCGCGCCTGGCGTTGCTTCCGCCGATGACCGATTGCCCGCCCGATTCGCATACGGGCCCTGATTTGTAACGTCGCTGTCGTTGTCCCGCGGACCGCCGCGCAACATCGATCGACACACGACGAGGTCACTTCATGCCCACATCCGAAACCTTGCCCCACGCGCGCCACTACATCGACGGACGGTGGCACGACTCCGGCTCCCGGAGCGAGTCACGCAGCCCCGCGACAAACGACCTTCTCGGTACGTTCGCCGACGGTGGTGCGGAGGAAGCGAGATCCGCCGTGGCCGCAGCCCGACGGGCCTTCGACACCACCCAGTGGCCCCGCGATCGCCACCGACGTGCGGCAGCCCTGCACGAGCTGGCCGACCGGTTCGAGAACCGCAGGGAAGAACTGATCACTCTCCTGGCGCGAGAGAACGGAAAAGTGCTCCCCGAGGCGGCTCTCGAAGTCGACGGCACAATCCCCAAACTCCGCTACTACGCGGCGCTCGCCGTCACCGACCACGGCAGGGCCGCGGAAGTGCGACCCGGCATGTACTCGATGACACTGCGCGAGCCTGCGGGCGTCGCCGGTGTGATCGTGCCATGGAACTCACCAGTCATCCTCTCAACGCGATCCTTCGCACCCGCCCTGGCCGCCGGCTGCACCGTGGTCATGAAGATGCCGGCACAGACCGGCCTGGTCAACGGGCTGCTGAGCGAGATCATCGCCGACACTCCGAGCCTGGATCCGGGCGTGTTCAACGTCTTCACCGAAAGCGGAAACGCCGGGGCTCCGGAACTTGTCTCCTCCCCCGATGTCGACGTGGTCAGCTACACCGGCTCCACCGCGGTCGGCCGCGTGATCATGGAACAGGCTGCTCCGACGCTGAAAGCGTTGTCCATGGAACTGGGCGGAAAGACCCCGATGCTCGTGTTCGACGACGCCGACCTGGACGCGGCCGTGCCCGTGCTCGCCAAGGCCATCACCACTTTCGCGGGCCAATTCTGTATGACGGGTAGTCGGGTGCTGGTCCAGCGGGGCGTGGCAGACGAACTCCGCCGGCGGCTCGTCGCGGCCCTCGAGACGGTTCGGGTCGGGCCTGGCGACGACCCGGCCAGCGAGATGGGTGCCATGATCGACGAGAGCAACGCACAACGGGTCGAACAGACTGTGGCCGCCGCGGCCGATTACGCCACCGTGCTCGTGCAGGGTAAGCGGGACCGGGCGCTTCTCGGTCCGTCCCTGATCGAGGTCGCCGACGTGTCCGCTCCGATCGTGCAGCGCGAGGTGTTCGGACCGGTCGCCACCTTCGAACTCTT
Source organism: Streptomyces sp. NPDC056987 (assembly GCF_042673865.1). Lineage (NCBI taxonomy): Bacteria > Bacillati > Actinomycetota > Actinomycetes > Kitasatosporales > Streptomycetaceae > Streptomyces > Streptomyces sp. NPDC056987. The sequence continues at coordinate 12,232 of NZ_JBHURV010000042.1, read as the reverse complement.
CGACTCCGAGGCCGACGCCGTGGCGCGCGCCAACGCAACCGAGTTCGGCCTGGCCGCGAGCATCTGGACCCGTGATGTCGACCGCCCCCTGCGCGTCGGTCGTGAGCTGCAGGCCGGGACCGTCTGGACCAACACCTGGGCCGTGATCCACGACCAGTTCGAGGAGGGGGGATTCAAGCAGTCAGGAGTGGGGCGTCTGAACGGCATCCGCGGGATCGAAGAGTTCCAGGAGACCAAGCACCTCGTTCGCGTGGCTCCACAGCTCTGACAGCTCACGACGGCAGGACGAGTAACGATGACCGAAACGGACGACGACGGCTCGACCGACGTCACCCTGCTCACCGCGCGCACAGTGGAGCCCGGCTACGAGCAGGACTTCCGGGAGTGGTTCGGGCGGGTGACCAACACCGCCTCCACTTTTCCCGGCCACCTGGGGGATGGCTTGTTCCGACCTCCCACGACCGCCGGGCCGTGGGTCCTGATCCACCGGTTCCGCGATCACGAGTCCGCACAGGGCTGGACGACGTCACCTGAGCGGGCAGCACTGTTCGACAACTGCGACGGCCACCATCAGACCGAAGTAGCCCGTCGCGAACTCTCCGGAATGGAGACCTGGTTCACCAGTCCACAAGACACAACCACCATGGCACCGCCTCGGTGGAAGATGGCGCTCGCTGCCTTCGCAGGCGTACTCCCGATCTCCCTGATCGGCAACGGCTTTCTGGGGCCGGCGCTCGGCGCTTTGCCGCTGCTGGCGCGGGTGCTGATTCTCGCGCTGCTGTTCAGTACGTTGATGACGTATCTGATGATGCCGACCGTGACCCTCGTCCTTCGCCGTTGGCTCTATTCCCCCACCTCAACCCGGGAAAACCACCCGCGCGCCTCCACCAGGCGGCGGCCTCAGTAGACGGAGCGCAGCCGACACGGATGAATGACGAAAGGTGGCGGGCGCCCATCCGTCGCTGCACTGCTTCCGTACCGCTTCTGTCCCTGATCCTCTTGGCCGGTTCGGGGAATGCCGAGGCACTGGGCAAGTGGCCCGCGGGAACAGGCGAAGTACAGTCCGAGGGAACTCACAACCTCCGAGGGCCAGACCAGATGCTTGCTGGGCTTCTTGGAGCTCGTAAAAGAATCGTGTGGCCTCGGAGAGGGAGTACCGATGCTCACTTCTCGGAGTCGGACCAAGTCGCCACAAGGGCTCTCTGATCTGGAAAGCGAGGACCGGGGACTGTCTCCTGGATGGGTTCACCGTTGAGCCAGCACACTTGGACCGTGTCCTACGTGGTGAGGGCTCATTGAGCCATGTATGGGGCGGGGTACGTGGAGTTGGATTGTTCCGGACGGGCTGTGGGAGATCGCGAGGCCGCTGATCCCGCCGTCTCGAGTGCGGCCGCAGGGCGGCGGAACGCAGGACACGCCTGGTGAGACGCTGTTCGCGGCCATCGTCTACGTCTTGGTCAGCGGCTGCGCCTGGCGTCAACTGCCGCCGTGCTTCGGCATATCGAAGTCGACGGCTCACCGCCGCTTCTTGATCTGGTCGAGAGCCGGTGTCTGGGGGCGGCTGCACGAGGCCGTGCTGCACCTGCTCGACGACGCCGGCCTCATCGATGTCACCCGCGTCGTCCTCGACACCGCCCACGTACGCGCTAAAAAAAGGGGCGAACACACAGGTCCGAGCCCCGTGGACCGCGGCAAGCCGGGTTCCAAGACGCACGTCCTGTCGGACGCGAACGGACTGCCCCTCCTCGTCGGCGTCTCGGCCGGCAACACCCACGACAGCGAAGGGCTGAAGCCCATGATCGAGGGTCACCAAACGAGACACGACCCCGATCGCGGCCGCCACTTCAAGCCCCAGCGCCTCCACGCGGACAAAGCCTACGACCGCGCCGACCTGCGGAAATGGTTACACAGCAAACGCATCGGAGTGCGGATCGCGCGCAAAGGCATCGAGTCCAGCGAACGATTGGGCCGCCGCCGCTGGGTCATCGAGCGGACGATGTCCTGGCTGTCCGGCTACCGACGTCTGAGCCCTCGCTACGAGCGCGATCCCCGCAACTACCTTGCATTTCTCGGCCTCGCCGCCGCCCTCTGCTGCTACAAACGACTCGTCCGCCTCACCACGTAGGACACGGTCTTACTGGAGGATGGACGACCTCCATGCTGCCACGGCCTGGTCGCGCCGGCCTACCGGCTGTCCGTACCGCCGCGCGCCGCGGGGTGCCGCTCAAGGTTCAGAGAGCGCAGAAGCTGGGTGACGTCGTCGTCGTACAGCTTGTCCAGGCGGGTGGTGCGGGCGTGGAGGTGCCCGTGGACCTCCAGGCTGATCAGGCCGTGCAGGTGGCCCCAGATGCGCAGGGTCAGGGCGACGACGGCGGGCGGGAGGTCGGGGAAGGCCGGACGAACCTGGTCGAGGAGGCCGGGGTCGAAATCGGACCAGTGGAAGTCGCTGTCGACGTACAGGTGCTCGGCGTGGGGCCAGGCGGCGGCGGCCAGGGCAAGCAGGCCGGTGCAGAAGCGCAGTTCGGCCTGCGGGGCGGCGCCTCCCTCGGGGGGCTGATATCCGGGCACCGCGTCGCCGTAGATGAGGCGGAAGCCCTCGGGGTTGGCCAGCGCCCAGGTCCGCAGGGCGTAAGCCCACGCCCTGATCCGGGCGCCGGTGTCCAGGTCGGCCGCCTGGACGGGGACGTCGACGGCGTCGGCGAGCGAGGTGTAGACGTCATCGATGAGGGCGGTGACCAGGTCGTCGCGGGTGGCGAAGTAGCCGTAGAGGGCGTTGGGGGTCATGCCGATCCGGCGGGCGATGGCCCGCAGGGTGATGGCCCCCGGGCCACCGGTGGCCATCAGCTCCAGCGCCACACTCTTGATCTCGGCCGTCGTCTCGGTGCGCAGACGTTCGCGCCGCCCCATGGTCGCCATTCCGCAACTTTACAGCGTCACCGTACTGCCTGCCGTTCGGAAACTTCACGGCGTATAGTTAATTCACGGCATGCACTCGCAATGAGTGGGCAGCCCAGTCCAGCGATCAGGAGAAGAAGCTCATGTCTGCATCCGCGCAGCTCACCCTTGTCATCGGGGGCACCGGCAAGACCGGTCGCCGCGTCGTCGACCGGCTCACCGCCCTCGGCCGCCCGGTCCGTGTCGGCTCCCGCTCCGGCCACCCTCCGTTCGCCTGGGAGGACCAGGCGACCTGGAAGCCCGCCCTGGAGGGGACCGACCGCGTCTACATAGTCCATCCCGACCCGTTCCAGCCGGACTACGCCGAGCAGATCGGTACCCTTGCCCAGGCTGCGGCCGACTGCGGGACGCGGCGTCTGGTCCTGCTGTCAGGCCGGGGGGACAGCGTTTCCCAGGCGAGCGAGGAGAACGTCAAGGTCGCCGGTGTGGAATGGACCGTGGTGCGCGCGGGCTGGTTCAACCAGAACTTCAGCGAGGCGTTCTTCCTCGACGCCATCCGCGCCGGCGAACTCGCCCTGCCGGCCGGTGACTGGACCGAGGGCTTCGTCGACGCCGACGACATCGCCGATGTGGCGGTCGCCGCCCTCACCGAAGACCGCCACCACGGCAAGACCTACGAGCTCTCCGGGCCCCGCCTGCTGAGTTTCGCCGACATCGCCGCGGAACTGTCCGCCGCAACCGGACGCCGGATCACCTACACCGCGCTCATCCGGGAGACGAGCCCCGGAGACGAACCCGGTTTCGCCGAGGTGTTCGCCTCCGATCCCGCCGCACCGCACCGGCAGCTCGCGCACGGAGTCCAGGAAGCCCTCGGCCGCGAGCCCAAAGACTTCTCCCGGTACGCCAGGGACACAGCGGCAACCGGCATCTGGAACGCCTGACCGCCATCCAGCCGGGCAGCCGGTCAGGCCGCCCGGCTGTAGCTGTCGGCACCGAATAAATCGTCACCGCGGAGCAGACTGAAGACCGGCATCCACTGCCTCCTCCAACACGATGTCGATCAGGTCCGCCGGGCGGTTCTTCGGCACCGCCTCGCTCCGCATCACCGCCTCGGCGATCTTCCGGGCATGAACCGCCCCAGACGAAACTCAACATCCCCACAACGACGCCGGGCCGGACGAGTGACAGACGAGACGCTCAACTTTCCAAGATCGTCTGCGGCGTCTGGTAACCAGTCAGCAGTATGGCCGGGCCCTTCTTGCTGAGGTTCAACTCCCGCTGGCACGGAGAGGACCGCACCGGCATCGCCACCGGGGCGCCGGCGTCCGGTTCACCATCACTCGAGCGGGGGTCACCCGACGCAGGGGGAGCTTGCGCTCTACCCGCCGGAGTCCTCTCCGCGCGAGTGGAGGTCACCCGTGACAGTGAGCAGACCTACACGAGGCTCCGTCTGACAGCCAATCACCCACTTCGGGCATCGCCTGGCAAGAAAAGCCACGACCAAGAGGTGACCGGCCCCAAGGTTTACCAGGTCAGCCGCACCCAGTGCCCCTTTGGTTCGGTCCGCAAGGGTCGGGGGCCAAGTCGTGCGTCACCGCGGTCGCCGCCTCTCCCCCGGCTGCCAACCGAACAGTCACAGTACGACAGGGCACAGCCCCACCAAGATCCGGACCATGCCCGGGCCACCCTCCCGTATTCAATCCAGCGGACCGGCATCCTTGCCGGCCAGAAGGCCGTACTGCCTGTACCACCAGCAGACGAAGAATCTACTGGCGCCCCCAACGGCCCCATTCGTGAAGGTAACTCACCGTGCCTAGCCCGTTCTGCCGGCCAGCTGGCTTTCGAGGTCTCCTGGCCTGCCGGGAAGACCGGCCCTGGGGAGAATCCGGGGAGTACGGAGCATCCACCCCCGGCGCAAGGGAGCATAGTAACCGCGTGTGATCGCGGGCGAGGAGTGTCCGAGCCACGGGCCACCGCCCCGTGTGACCCCCACCCCGCCAGGGAATCCCCCAGTATGTATCCGCCATGTATCCGCACGGGATGTGCTCTTGTGCAGGGTCGGCGATGCGGACCATGCCGAGCAGGAACGTGTGGGGAGAGGAAATGCTGCTGGAGACGGCTTTCTGCACCGGGGACGTGCTCGCGTCGGACAGGTTCTCCTGTTGGCGCGAGCACATTTCCCAGACGTATGTGCCGATGGACGTCGACAGTGACCGCACGGCGGACACCACGGCGTCGCAGCGCGTCCTGGCGCTGGGAGCCGTACAGCTGTGGACGACGGAGCACTCACCGATGACGCTGCGGCGCACGCAGAAGCTGATCCGGCAGTCCGACCCCGAGCTCTACCATCTGTCACTCCCCCTGCGGGGAACGATGGGGCTCACCGGCTCCGGTCACGAGGTCACGTACGAACCGTACGACCTGGTTCTCCACGACACCTCACGGCCCCATCTCATGCGGGCGGCCACCGGCGGGAGCGAGGATACGATCATGGGGGCAGGGTTCTTCATCCCCCGAAAACTGCTGCCGCTGCCGGAGAACGCGATCGACTCGCTGATCATGCGGCGGTTGTCGGGGCGTGAGGGGGTCGGAGCGCTGCTCGCCCAGTTCCTCACCCAGGTGACCCGGGACTCCGGCTCCTACCGACCCGACGACGGACCCCGGCTGGGAAGGGTCGCGGCGGATCTGCTCTCCGCACTGTTCGCCCAGGCGCTCGACGCCGGCAACGCGCTCCCGCCGGAGGGCCACCAGGAGACCCTGGCGTTACGCATCCGTGCCTTCATCCAGGCGAACCTGTGTGATCCGCAACTGACCCCGCCCGCCATCGCCGCCGCGCACCACATCTCCACCAGCTACCTGCACCGCCTCTTCCGGCACGAAGAGGAAACGGTCGCTGCCTGGATCCGCCTCCAGCGCCTGGAGCGCGCACGCCGCACCCTCGCCGACCCCGCGATGCGCGCCCTCCCCATTCACGTCGTCGCCACCCGCTCGGGCTTCCCCCGTGCCGCCGACTTCACCCGCGCCTTCCGGCGCGCCTACGGCGTCTCTCCCCGGGACTACCGCCACCGGTCGGCCCCACCGGGTCCGTGAGCGGAAGCGAATAGTGGTGTCGGCTTCGGGGAAAGCCGCGGGAAGTCCCTTCCGTGAGGTGAGTCCGACGAATTCCAGTTGGCCTTATCGTGCGGCCCCGAGCCGGCAAGCGGCCTTGGCGTGGCTGTTGCTGACGCCCAGTGCTTCGAGGCGGGAAAGGCAGATCGAGAGCGAGTTCGTCGATCCCTCACCATCTTCCGCGATGCTGCACGCCTTTGCCGCATTTCCGCCCACCGGTACGTTGTACCCCTTGCCACGCAGATACTCCTGGCAGTCCCACGACCACGCCGAGGCCGGGGTGGCCACGGCGAACAGCGCCAGAACAGCGGCGCTGCTCGTGGTCGCGGCAGCGATGGTCAGCGTGGTGAAGGTCTTCCTGATGCGGTTCATTCCCCGTCTCCCTCTGTGACGCGTTCGAAGCTGGATTCAGAGGCCCCTCAAGCACTTCGGAATACCACTGCCACGAAATCCGCGTCGGGTCGTCAGCAGCGGTTCCAGCAGTGCCGTCCAGGTCTCTCTTCGTACGTCCTTCACGGTAGGCGGCGGCAGCTTGATATTCGTTAGCGCTGAGTGCACACCCGTTTGGCAATGCGTCTACTCGGCGATATGCCGGGCTGCCGTAGCTCAGGGGAGCGCCGGTCTCCCTGACGGGCCGCCCCGGGAGCCGGTCCGGCGACTGGCGCCGGAACTATCCGGCCAGGCCCGTGGGAGCGCTTCCATAGCGGTCGTGGGCATGCCACGATGCCCCCCGGCAGCGCCTCTCGGGAGGGGCGGCGCCACGAGAACTCCGGGCGGGCGAGGCCGGTACCCCTCGCCCGCCCGAGCGCCGACCCGCACACGTTTCGAGCCGCGGTCTTTCCCCCGCACGCGCACTTCCCTGAGCGATACCCCCCACGAACCGCGATCAGGAAGGGACAAGGACGTGTCCAGAACCGGCAACAACCGTACAAGAACACCCCTGCACCGAGCACTCGTCACGTTTCTCGGAGCGCTGGCGCCCTTGCTCGCGACGCTCTTCCTCACTACCCCGGCCGCCTCGGCCGTACCGTCCGGGGCGCCCGCCGCGGCCCGTCCGGCGCCCGCGGCCGCGCCCGCCGCGCCCGCCGCCGCCCTCACCGAGGTCACGAACTTCGGCAGCAACCCCAGCAACCTCCAGATGTACCTGTACGTGCCGGACACCGTCGCCGTCCGCCCGGCCGTCCTGGTGGCCGTGCACTACTGCGGGGGCTCCGGGCCGGCGTTCCACTCCGGTACCGAATTCGCCTCGCTCGCCGACCGGTACGGCTTCATCGTCGTCTACCCGTCCGTCACCCGGGCCAGCAGGTGCTTCGACGTCTCCTCGCCCCAGGCACTGCGCCGCGGCGGCGGGAGCGACCCGGTGGGCATCCGGTCCATGGTCGACTGGGCCACGCGTACGTACGGCGCCGACACCGGCCGCGTCTACGTCACCGGCGCGTCCTCCGGCGCGATGATGACCAACGTCCTGCTGGGCGACTACCCGGACGTCTTCGCCGCGGGCGCCGCGTTCATGGGCGTGCCGTTCGGCTGCTTCGCCACCACCGACGGCTCCGAGTGGAACAGCGCGTGCGCCAACGGTACGGTCAGCCGCACCCCGGCGGCCTGGGGAGACCTGGTCCGCGCCGCCTATCCCGGCTACAGCGGGCCACGGCCGCGCATGCAGCTCTGGCACGGCACCGAGGACGCCATCCTGCGCTACCCCAATTTCGGGGAGGAGATCAAGCAGTGGACGAACGTCCACGGGCTCGCGCAGACACCGGCCACGACCGACTCGCCCCAGAGCGGCTGGACCCGTACCCGCTACGGCTCCTCCGGCAACCAGGCCGCGGTCGAGGCCATCAGCTTGCAGGGAGTAGGGCACAACCTCCCCGCCGGCGGGATGGCCGCGCGTGCCGTCACGTTCTTCGGGCTGGACAGCGGCGGCTCCGGCCCCGGCCCCGGCCCCGGGCCTGAGCCGCAGCCGGGCACCTGCCGGGTGGCCGTCACGACCAGCGCCTGGAACACCGGGCTGACCGCCTCCGTGACGGTCACCAACACCGGCACCACCCCGGTCGACGGCTGGAAGCTGGGCTTCACCCTGCCCTCGGGCCAGACCATCACCTCCGGCTGGGGCGCCACCTACGCCCCGGTCACCGGCGCGGTGACCGCCACCAACGCCCCGTACAACGCGACGATCAACCCGGGCGCCGGTGTCACCATCGGCTACCAGGCCGGCCACAGCGGGGTCGCGGCCGCCCCCGGCGCCTTCACCCTGAACGGAACGGCCTGCGCGCTCGCCTGACCGGGCCGTCCTGGAAATTCGACCCGGGAATTTCGGCCCCCTCCGCGCGTTGAACCGAGCGTGGCCATCGCGACGACGACGAAGTTCTCCGTACTGGACCGTTCCCGCATCCGGCAGGGGGTGACGGCCCCCGAGGCACTGCGGGAGACCGTACGGTTCGCGCGGTACGTCGAGTCGCTCGGCTACCACCGCTTCTGGGTCTCGGAGCACCACAGCGTGCCGGGGGTGGCCGGTTCCGCGCCGACCGTGCTCGCGGCGGCCGTGGCGGGCGCGACCACCACCATCCGGGTCGGCACCGGCGGTGTGATGCTCCCGAACCACCAACCGCTGGTCGTCGCCGAGCAGTTCGGGGTGCTGGAGTCCCTCTTCCCGGGGCGCGTCGACATGGGGCTCGGCCGCTCCGTCGGCTTCACCGACGGCATCCGCCGGGCGCTGGGCCGGGACAGAAGTGACGCCGACGACTTCCCCGGCCGGCTCGCGGAGCTGCTGGCGTACTTCACCGGCGACGGCACCACGCACCCCGAGGTCCACGCGCACCCCGCCGAGGGGCTGCGGCCGCCCGCGTTCGTGCTGGCCACCGGGAAGGGCGCGCGGGTCGCGGCCGAGGCGGGGCTGCCGCTCGTCATCGCGGCCGTCCGGGGCGAGGACGCGATGCTCCGGGCGGTCGAGGAGTACCGCCGGGACTTCCGGCCCTCCGCGTGGGGCGAGCGCCCGTACGTGATGCTCTCCGGCACGGTCGCGGTCGCCGCCACCTCCGAGGAGGCGCGGCGGCTGCTGATCCCGGAGGCGTGGTCCACCGCGTACTCCCGCACGCACGGCGCGTTCCCGCCCCTCACCCCGGCCGGCACGGTCCTCGCCACGCCCATGACGGAGCGGGAGCGCGCCCTGTTCGAGGAGGCGCGACGGGGCCATCTGGCCGGCTCCGAAGAGGAGATCACGGCCGGTCTGGAGAAGCTGCTCGCGCGCAGCGCGGCGGACGAGTACCTGGTCACGACCAGCACATACGACCGGGACGCCCTGCTGGACTCGTACCGGCGGCTGGCCGGTCTGGTGGGGCTCACACCCCGCTCCGGGGCGACGACTTCCTGAGAAATCTCCGAGTCGCTGAGTAATCCGCCGCTCCGTCACGTACTTTCTGACGAACCGGCGAGGCGGAACAGCCAGATCGATCGAGTGACCACCGGGTGACCGGGCCAATCGAGTGACCAAGTGCCGGACAGGGAACGGGAGCTGGGCATGACGGAACCGCAGGGGACCGCACGGATCGTGGAACGCCGGACCGTCGGGCGCAGAGCAGTGGTCACGGCGGCGGGCGCCGTCGGGCTGAGTGCGGCGCTCGTCGCGTGCGGCGGGTCGGACGACTCGTCGGACTCGTCGGGCTCCTCGAATGCCGCGTCCGAGCAGCCCGCGACGGGCGGCGGCGCGGGCGCCGGCGCCACGGACGTGCTCGCGAAGACCACCGACATCCCCGAGGGCGGCGGCAAGGTCTTCGACGCGCAGGGAGTGGTGGTCACCCAGCCCACGGCGGGCGAGTACAAGGCGTTCTCGTCCAAGTGCACCCACACGGGCTGCGCGGTGAAGGACATCGTCGACGGTGTCATCCACTGCCCGTGCCACGGCAGCAAGTTCAGCGCGACGGACGGCAGTGTGCAGGCCGGCCCCGCGACGAAGCCGCTGCCCACGGCCTCCATCAAGGTCTCCGGAACGTCGATCACGCTCGCGTGACCATGGCCGCCGAGCGGCCGTGACCCCCGGCGCCCCGGCGCCACCACAGACCGACGGCTGACGGACTTCACTTTTCGTCGGCAGCGGGTGAAGCCCGTCAGCCGTCAACCCCCTCCCGTACGGATGCCTCGGCTCGTACGAGTGTCTCCCGCACGAGGGTCGGCCCCGGCTCAGCCGGCCACCTCGGCCGACGCCCGGGCCAACGCCCGGGCGGCCGCCCTGATCGACGGGCGGCGACCGGCGTCGGTCCGCCACACGGCGTGGATATGACGGCGCATCGTGTTCCGTACGGGCACGACGGCGACGCCCGCGGGCAGCGCGCCCCGCCCGAGCCGGGGCGCGACACAGACTCCGAGTCCCTCGGCGATCAGCGCGAGCTGGGTGTGGTACTCCCCCGCGAGATGCGCGATCCGTGGCTCGAACCCCTTCGCGCGCAGGGTGAACATCAGCCAGTCGTGGCAGAACTCGCCCTCCGGCCAGGACACCCAGTCGTCCTCCGCGAAGTCCTCCAGCTCCACCTCCGCCCGGCCCGCGAGCGGATGGCCGACCGGCATCGCCAGGTCGGCCACGTCGTCCAGCAGATGCTCGGTGGCGAGGCCGCCGGGCACCGGCATCCGTTTGTTGCTCCACTCCAGCACGACCGCGAGATCGAGGTCTCCCCTCATGACCCCCCGGATCCCGGCCTCCGGTTCCAGCTCGCACGAGCGGACCCGCAGCTCGGGGTGGTCCTCCCGGAGGGCGCGGAGCGCACGCGGGAACAGCCCGCGGGCCGCCGTCGGGAACGCCGAGATCCGCACCTCGCCGACCACCCGGCCGCGCTGCGCCTCGATGTCCGACTGCGCGATCTCGACCTGCGAGAGGATCCGCGCGGCATGGTCGGCGAGCAGCCGGCCCGCGTCCGTGAGCCGTACGCCGCGGCCGTTCCTGGCCAGGAGCCGCTGGCCGACCTCACGTTCCAGTTTGGCCATCTGCTGGGAGACCGCCGAGGTGGTGACGTGCAGACCGTCGGCGGCGCCGCTCACCGAGCCGTGCCGCGCCAGGGCATCCAGGGTCCGCAGGCGCTCCAGGTTCAACATGTAAGCAATACTAATCAGACGGGTGGACAAAGTCTCGCTTGTTCTACGAGGTGTGCGGCGTCATCGTTGACGCCATGACCACCGCGACCCCGCGCCGCCGGCCCCGGGCCAGTTCCACCGCCGCCACCTCCACCTCGACCGCCGCCACCTCCACCGCATCCGCCGCCTCCATCCCCTCGACCGGCTCCGCCCCCGCGGCCGGGGCGGCCCGTCCGCGCCTCGCGCTCGACTGGCGCCTCCGGTTCGCCGCGCTCGCGCTCATCTGGGGCTTCAGCTTTCTGCTGATCAAGGTCGGCACCCACGGCTTCGCCCCCTTCCAAGTCACCTTCGGCCGGCTCTTCTTCGGTACGGCGGTCCTGGCCGTCGCGATGGCGGTCAAGCGGGAGCGGCTGCCCCGGTCGGCGCGGACCTGGGGCCACCTCACCGTCGCGGCGTTCCTGCTCAACGCGCTGCCGTTCTCGCTGTTCGCGTACTCCGAGCTGACGATCCCGTCCACACTGGCGGGCATCTGCAACGCCACCTCCCCGCTCTGGGGCATGGCGCTCTCCATGGTCGCGCTCTCCGAGGACCGGCCCACCCGCCGCCGGGTCGCCGGCCTCGGTATCGGATTCCTCGGGGTGCTGACGGTGCTCGGCGCGTGGCAGGGCTTCTCGGGGCTCGACCCGGCGGGTACGGCGATGGCGCTGCTCGCCTCGCTGAGCTATCCGATCGGCTGGATCTACGTACGCCGCACGCTGGCGGGCAGCAGCAGCTCGCACCTCTCGCTGACGGGTGCGCAGCTCTTCCTCGGTACGCTGCAACTCGCCCTGGTGACGCCGCTGTTCACCTCGATGCCGACCTCGTTCCCGGTGGGGCCGCTGCTGTCCGTGATCGTGCTGGGCGCGCTGGGTACCGGGCTGGCGATCCTGATCCAGTACGGGATCGTCGCCGAGGTCGGGCCGACGACCGGCCAGATGGTCACGTACTTCATCCCGGTCATCGCGACCGCCGCCGGGGTCACGCTCCTCGGGGAGCAGCTGAGCTGGAACACGCCGGTCGGCGCCCTGATCGTCCTCGCCGGGGCCGCGCTCACCCAGAGCAGGGCGCGCCGACCGTAGCGGGCCCGTCAGCCGTAACTCCGGGCGGGGGCCGGGCCGCTCGCCGACGC